>NZ_JBKKKY020000035.1:0-28272 GCF_046613545.2 Aphanothece microscopica RSMan92
CGCCTGAGGATTCCAGGCTTCTATCGGGAGTGGGCCAGGCCGACCTCAAGGTTGGTGGGAATCCTGCTCACGCTGGTGGGTCTTGTGAGTGCCTTCCCCTACATCCCTGGCTCTGAAAGCAAGGTATTTCAGGGCGCTGGTGTCTTTGTGGGTGTGCTTGCAGCCCTTGGATCCAGTGCCGTAGCGTCCAACCTGATCAGCGGCCTGATGCTGATCTACACCCGGGCCTTTCGGGAAGGAGATATGGTCGAAATCAATGGCACGACCGGCATTGTGCAGGAGCGCACTCTTCTGGTTACACGACTGCGCACACCCCGGAACGAATTGGTGAGTGTTCCCAATGCCGCAGTGATCGGCAGTTCGGTGGTCAACTTCACGTTTTCGAGGCGAGAGATCCGGCAGCCGGTAGCCCTTGCCACCACGATCACCATTGGCTACGACGTGCCCTGGCGGCAGGTGGAGGAGCTGATGCTTGAAGCTGCCCGAAGCGTCAAGACAATCAGCGATGAGCTTGATCCCTTCGTGCTTCAAACGGCGCTGAACGACTTCCATATCAGCTACGAGCTGAATGCCTATCTCAGGGATTCAACCACCTATCGAGAAACCTTGTCTCAGCTTCATGCGGCTCTCCAGGATTGCTTCGCCAGGGCAGGAGTGGAAATCCTCTCGCCTGGCTATCACGCCATGCGCAATGGCAATGCCTCCACCGTGCCGCCGCCGCCCTCGGCCTGAAGGCGTTCATGGGCTCGTCGCGGCGGCTCCAGGCGGCAAGTAGAAACGGAAGACTGAAGCTCCCCACACCGCGCGGGCTGCAGGGCGACGCATCGCCCATCTGGTACGACTTGTAGCGATTTCTTGTTGTAATTCCCCCCTCGTTGATGATCACCTTCCGGCGCAGCGCCCTGATCGGCATCCTCATCCTCACCCTGGTGCTGGGACAGGCTGCCCTGGCCCAGGAGGCGGCGGACGGCGCCAGTGGCCGCAAGCCCTGGTGGGACCTCGACCGGGCCCAGCGCTGCGGAAGAATGTGGTGCAGCCGGGTCGTGAGCCCTCAGCTGCCTCAATTGCCGGGCGAGAACGGCATTGTTCTGGCGGTGATGCCGCAACCGCAGGACACGGATGATCAGTTGGCCCTGCGGGTGGAGGCCCGCTCCACTGCCGTCTCCACCTCGCTGCAGCGCCTCCTGGGGCAGCTGCGGGCTCGGCTGGCCCAGGAAGACCAGCCGACCGGCCGCCATTCGCTGGGGTTCTGGCTCGACCGCCAGCACAAGCCGCGCCATCCGGCCACGCCCTCCCTGCAGGTGGGGGTGAAGAACAACACCCCGGTGATTTACCTGCCTGCCGACGAGGCGTCGAAGGCGCCGCAGATCACACTGGTGACCCTCACCGAACCGGACAGCCTGGCCAACGGGGCGGACCTTCCCAGCCTGGCCAGCCGCTGGAAGGGAACCCTCGAGCGGGCGATGAGCGAAGCGCTCTGGGGAGAGAGCCTGAATCGTGACATCCCGGGCCTGCGCTGGGCCGGAGCCCTGCTGAGCCTGGGGATCGGCGCGGCGGTGGTGGCGCTCTGCAGCCACAGCCTGCAGGGCCTCTACCGGCTGCGGCGGCAGAGCCTGGCGACGCTTCAGGCCCGTGGAGAGCAAAGAAACGGTGCCTCGCCAGCCATCACCGCAAACGCGCCAGAGTCGCTGCTCAGCGACCAGAGACTTGAACGGCAGCTGCGGCGGCGGCGGATCCTGGTGAAACTGCTGCAGGTGCTGCGGATTGCCGTGGGCGTGATGGCGATCATCATCACCCTGCATCTCTTCCCCTCCACCCGCCTGGGATCGGCCTTTCTGATGAAGCAGTCCGTGGGGCTGCCGGTGATCTGGATCGGGGTGGTCTTGTTGGAAGCGGTCGTGGTCTGGGCGCTGATGCGGCGTCTCAACCGCTGGGCGGTGGATGCGCAGGCCACCCAGCCAGACTCCCGGCGGCCGCGGATGCGCCTGGAGACCAACGCGCGGGTGCTGCGGGGAAGCATCGCCGCCGGCACCACGCTCCTGGGGCTCTATCTCACGGTGCTGCTGTTCGGGATCAATCCCCAGATCCTGGCCGGTGCCGGGATCGTGGCGGTGGCCTTCGGGTTCCTCGCCCGCAGCCTGGTGGAGGATCTGATCAGCGGCATCCGGATCCTGGCCTCGGACCGTTTCGCGATCGGCGATTCGATTGCGGTGAACGGCCATGCCGGCCTGGTGGAGGCGATGAATCTGGTCCAGACCCAGCTCCGCGGCGGCGAAGGAGAGGTGGTGACGATCCCCAACGGCATGATCCGCGAGAGCATCAACCGCAGCAAGGACTGGGCCCGGGTGAACTTCGAGATCGACATCGCCTGGGGCAGCGATCTGGAGCGGGCCTGCGCGGTGCTCCAGGAGGTGGCCGCGCAGCTCGCGCGGGACCCGGAGTGGCAGGAGCAGATCCTCGAGCCGCCCCAGCTGCTCGGCGTCGATCGCCTCGAGCAGAGCGGCGTGCGCCTCAGGCTGTTCATCAAGACACTGCCGCTGAAGCAGTGGGGGGTGGCCAGGGAGTTCCGCCGGCGCCTCAAAGGGGCCTTCGATGCCGCCGGCATCGAGCCTGGAATTCCGCAGCAGCTGATCCGGCGCCCCAACGAAACAGTTGGGTGCTGAGTTTGGCCTGGGGCGTGAGCGGAGCCACATCGCAGCAGACGAGGCTGGTGAGGTCCACGAGCTGGGTCAGGCCCAGTGCGATGGGGCTGCTCCATTCCACTGACTCACCCATATCCTGATCGGGAGTGCCCAAAGATCCCTGCAACAGGTCCCGGCACCCGGCCAATGAGCGTTCCCCGGCGGCAGTCAGCCGTCATCTGCATGTCCGACGCGCCGGTCTTCACGGCAGAGGACAATCCCGTACTGTTGATGGCGTGACGCCCGGGTAAGAGAGCTGATAGCCGGTACCTGGAAGCACAAAGGATGTGCGTTGTTGGTTGATGGCATCATCCACCAGGCCCAGGAATTCCAACCGTTGTACCAGCCTTCCCGCCTGGGGCGGGCACCACGCCATCCGGGCCGGGACCAGCCTGACCAGTACCTGTGCCAGCAGTCATCGAGCTGATCGCGACGATCTTCGAAACGGCCACTCCTGTCGCCGAAACCGGTGCGCCCGCCACGTTTGAAGTTGCGCCCACCGCCCCGGCTGCCGCGTCCGCCGCCATGGTCACGTGCCAGCTGCACCGCTTCCACCGGCAGGGATCCGGAAGCTCCGGTGGGGAAGTGAATGGCGGCGAACCGGTCAACGGGGGGAGCGCCAGGGTGAATCCCAGAACGGCAGCTACCCCCAGGCGGGTGAAGCGAATCATTGACCGATCGCCTCGCGCAGCTTGCTGCAGCCGGTGTCGTAGCAGGCCACCTCCACCCTCCAGCCCGATCCGAAGGCCAGGCCCGCCAGGTTTCGACCGGTGAAGCGACCGAGGCCAGGGCCGCCGCTGCGAAACGTGAGGAACTCCTGGGCCTGCTTCCCGCGTTCAGCACTTGTCCTGGCCTGATGGTCGCGTCAGCACGCAACTGCAGGAGGAGCTCTACGGGCCTGATCGTCTGCCGGTCTGATGACGGCTTCCCGTCTGATGGTGATCGACACCTCGGCCCTGATCGCCATCCTCAAGGGCGAACCCGAGGCCACGGTTCTGCTCAGAAGCCTGAGTGAACCGGGAGACAAGCTGATCTCCACGGCAACCTCTTCGAAACACGGATCGTGCTCGATCGACAGCTTGGCGAGCCCGGGGAGATCGCTCTGAATCTACTGCTCACCAGGGCCACGATTCGCCCGATGGAGCTTGATCTCCTGCATGTGGAGTGGGCCCTCAAGGGATGTCGCCGGTATGGCAAGGAAAACCATCCAGCTGGCCTCAACTTCGGCGCCTGCTTCAGCTACGGACTGGCCAAGGCCCTGTCGGCACCGTTGCTGTTCAAGGGGGATGACTTCCGTTCCACCGATGAGATGACAGCCATCTGAAGCCGGGATCTATGGGCAGTCAAGCAGTCTTTTAAGTACCCTACCCAGGCGCTGTTAGCATCCTTCTTACCGCCGACAAGCTTAAAGCTGATCTGATTTGCTCATGAAACGGGTTGATGACTATCACCCCCTCCGTGGGGATGAGACGCATTAAGTTGACGATACTGTCGAGGAGCCACCCCCGTCCACCGCTTGAAGGCATGAGAGAAGTTAGCCGGATCAGAGTATCCCAGAGAATAGGCCACTTCAATCAAGGGAATATCCTGGTTTTGCATGAATGACACTGCCTGCTGGTATCGCACCCTGTCCACCAGGCGAGAATAGCTCAGCCCCTGCTTGGATAAGTTACGCTGCAGTGTGCGGACACTGAGATCGACAGCCTCTGCAGTCAATTCTATTGAGGGGTAGCCATCAAGAAATAGGGTAGCAAGAGTTTGCTCCAAGGAACCGACAAAATCCTGCTTGGGAGTGCTTTCTCGCCAGACATCAAGGTTGTCGAATTGGAGCAAGGGCAATCTCTTTGCAGAGGGCTCCAACGCCATCAACTTTCTAGGAACACAAATAGCAAGGTGGGGGTGGTTAAAGTGAATGCGGGTAGCCTCAAGCTGAAATTCTTGGCGAAAGTGCCTGAACGGAGGTGTGGCCACATAAACGTCCGGCGGCTCCCAGTCAGCCCCCAGAAACTTGCGAATATAATTGAGCATCAGAGCAAACGCATAGTGCGTTGCCCCATATACGCCAGCATCACATGACGAGGGTAGTTTATCGAATCGCTCACAAAACAAAATCTGCCGGGCCTGTTCCACAATCCAATATGTCTGTCCAGTAGAAACCTTTTTTGAAATACTACATAACTGACAAAGTGCATCGTAGAGGGTAAGTGCCTGTCCCAGAATCTTGCCGACTACACCGAGATTAGAGATATGGTAAGAGCTGGTAAAGGCCAAGCCTAGACTCTCCAAGCCTTCGGCATGAGCAGAAATGCGATAGAAATTAAAAACGGTGTGTAGAGGTATGCTTAGTTCAGTGCTCTCTAAGACCTGCTCGGGGATCTTTGCTTGCCGCAAGTATCGATGAACGGGTGCCCCCACCCTTTGCAGAGACAAAATGGAAGGTAACACTGAACTGACTCGGACCAGGGGGATGGGCTTCATCAGCAGCGAAAGGGAGATGTTGGTGGCAGGGCGGAGTCAATGGGTCCAGAAGTTGCCTGGCTTTGGTTGAGGCCGCAATCGGTCTCATATGCAATTGAGATCAAGATGTGGTGATCGTGTTCGCCAGAGGCCTCCATGATCAGATGCTTGGGGGTTGCCTGGAAGCAAAGTGACATCCGCCTGACTGGCATCGACTCCGGTTTCCTTTGGAGAATTGGCGCGAAATCACAAGATCCGGCGAGGGGTTGCCTCAAAAGTAGAAGAGTGCAGGAAGCATTCACTCCCATGGAGCATCCATCCAAGACCACACACCCATAGATGAGCACACTGAGAAGTCAAGAGATCTAGCTCTTGTGGGTGGGGTTGACTCCAGTTGTCGGTCGGCATTGGAGTACATTCGGGCACATTGCACATTTACTAGTGTAGTTGCGCACGGCAGCCCCAATCCTACACGACCTTAAAAAGAAACCAACAGAAACCAAGAGCCATGTCCAAAAAACAGATCGTAACTGTCAAGAACTACATCCGGGCCGAGAGCGATGTCCAGATGAAGGGCTATGCAGAAAAGGCGGGGGGAGTGGGCAGACTGTTTCACATGAGAGAACCCTATTCCGTTCAAAACCAGACGACAATCCGTGGGAACCGCGACACGCTGTACACCATGGGCGTTTTTGATCTCACAACGCCCGTAACCGTCACCAAGCCCGCATCGCCTGATCGCTTCCAATCTCTGTTGATTATCTGTCAGGATCACTTCAATCCGGTGCTCAAGCATGGAGGTGGCGAAGTCACGTTGTCACTGGACTCCATTGGAACTCGCTATGTGCTGGTGCTCTTCAGGACATTCGCTGATCCCAATGACCCCGAGGACATGAAGGCTGCTCACGCCCTCCAGGATGCCATTGAGGTGAAGCAGTCTTCTCCCGGTACGCTGGAGTTACCGGATTGGGACATGGAATCGTTTGAGCAAACTCGCAAAGCGCTGAACGCACTGGCTGACAAGCTGCCTGACTTCTCCGACGGTTTCGGGAAGAGGGGGCAGGTTGATCCCATTACGCATCTGATGGCAAGCTCCTTCGGCTGGGGCGGCAATCCACCCCGCGGCGCAAAGTACATTAATGTTTTTCCGGAGATGAATGATGGGAAGACAGCCTATACGGTCACTTTTCCCAATGATATTCCAGTGGAAGGCTTCTGGTCGGTAACTGTCTATAACAAAGAGGGCTTTTTCACTCCAAACGAACTCAACGCATACTCAGTGAATAACGTTACTGGAAGAAAAAATGAAGATGGTGGGGTAACCATTCACTTCGGCGGAGATCCAGGCTCACCCAACTATCTTCCGATCAGTGAAGGCTGGAATTATATTATCCGTCTTTACCTTCCGGGCACGGAGATCATCGAGGGGGATTGGGTGGCTCCGACGCCTCAACCACTTCATTAGTGGCTGGCTTCAAAACGGCAATACGACAAGTTCATCTTCAATGCAGACACGGATTGTCAAGGCTGGGGGTAGGGCTTCCCCCTGAGAAGGCTCTTCTTTCAATCTGTTAAGGGTTCCCTGGCGATGCGAGGCTGACCCAATCAGGAAGCCTTGGTATGAGCGTGCAGGGGCCTTCTCGCCCAATGTCTACCCGTATCCAGGAAGGAGGTTTTTTAGCGTGGCTTCAGATTTGTTCAAGGCCAGCGGCTTTGGCTCTGGCCTTCGGAGAAGAGCCGCCGTCGGTATCGGCGTGCTGATTGGCTGCACAGGGTTGTCATCAAGGGCAATGGCTGGAGAAGCCGAGGCAATGACACTGCTCAAGAGCATGACCAGGTACATGGCAGCCCAACAGGCCATCTCATTCCGTTACGATACCGACCTCGAAATCATCACCAACGACAAACAGAGACTCAACCTGGCCAGCTCTGGTACGGTCTCCCTGGCTCGTCCCGGCAGCATCCGAGCTACACGCTCAAATGGTTTCATCAACACGGAGTCCGTGTTCGACGGGAAAACATTTACCCTGCTGGGCAAAGGCCGCAATGTCTATATGCAGGTTCCGATCAATGGATCGATAGAGACTCTCGTTGACGAACTCAAGGACAAATACCGCAGGCCCTTGCCTGCGGCCGATCTACTCCTTCCACAGGCCTATGAGGAACTCACCGACGGTGTCATCGACGTCAAAGATCTCGGCAGTGGGGTGATCGGTGGGGTTGAATGTGATCATCTTGCCTTTCGCAAGAAGGATGTTGATTTCCAGATCTGGATCGCTCAAGGTGATCGCCCTTTCCCCTGTCGCTATCAGATCACATCCAAACTCATTTCCGGTTCTCCCCAGTACACGGTTCAGGTGAGTGACTGGCAGACAGGCGCTGCTGCGGTGGGTCAAGACTTCAGCTTTGTACCACCGGATGGGGCCAGAAAAATAACCTTCGATGATCTCAAGAAGATGAAGGACATGGGTGAACTACCCAGTCACTACCAGCTTTGATTCAATTCCTCGACAGACTTGTAGTCATTTCTACCAACACGGCTATGGCCAACATGCAAGCAATGACAACTTTCAAAACTGTAGCCATCGTTTTGGCCACCGCAGGCCTTGCCAGCACAGGTCTGCTACAGGGCTTATCCGCTGGCATCTTGGACAGCTTTGTCCCGCCGGCGATGGCGCGCGTGGGGCGGCCACTCACACCCGTGAGCGTGGCTGGTGTGGGTCGCCGTACCGTACGACGCTGCGCGGCGGGCATTTACGACTGCTGATCGGAGGCTGTCCAAGGGATATCAGCTGAGAGGCTTGCAAGCTGCTGCATTGGTGCTGTTTCCGCGGAATCGGCGCTCGTTCGTCATTGTCCACATGACCATACGCCTGCTGGCTGTCTCCCTCCGCCAGCGCCCAGCAGAATCCACACCAAGCGAAGCGGCATCCACTTCCCTGACGACCCGGAGTTTTTCACGAGAGACGAATCATGAAGCCGACCCAGATGGCCACGATTGATACACCGATTGGCAAGCTCTCCTTTACACCTGACTTCATAAACGGCTATCCATCAAGGGAATCGATTGGCCTGCTCTTCGATACGATTGATTTCCAGCGGGCGTGTCAGGCCTACCTATGGAGCATACCAATCGTCTCTTTTGCGCAATGGCAGATGGCTCATGAGGTGACCTTCAAGGCCAGCTCGGGTGATGTCGTGGTTTACGACAACTATCTTGCCAAGCTCGGAATTCTCACGGCAAACGCCACGACGCCCTATATCATCAGTTTCTTCAATCTCGTGGAAACTGGACCAATGGTCGTCAAGATGCCTGCCGGCCCGGTGGCAGGATTCGCCGACGACATGTGGCAGCGACCTTTGATTGATATGGGGCAAACAGGGCCTGATGAAGGCCAGGGCGGTATCTATGTGATTGCTGGGCCCGGACAGAACGCCGTGGCTCCAGAGGGGGGATACCTGGTTGAATCCAAGACGAATAATGTCTTCTGGGGTTTCCGTGTCCTGGCGAGGGATCCCGTTAAGGCGATGGAATTGCTCGAGATGCTGGAGATCTACCCGCTGGCACAGAGCGACAACCCGCCTAGGAAGAGGATCGTTGATATCTCGGGAATACGCTGGAATCAGACTTCCCCAAGAGGGCTCGACTATTGGAGAAGCCTGCATGCGATTATCCAGCGGGAGCCAGTCCATGAGCGCGATCGTTTTTTCATGGCCATGCTTAAGCCCTTGGGTATTGAGAAGGGCAGGCCGTTCGATCCGAACGAGCGCCAAACCAACCTACTCACCGACGCGGCCTTGGTTGGTGAAGCGATGGCAAAGGCCAATGATTTCGAGAAGCGGCTTGAGGCCGCCCACTATGCAGTTGGAACCCACTGGCATTTTGCACTCGTCATCGATCCCTCCCAACGGGCGCAATTCTATGACCAACTTGACGGACGGGCGGCCTGGTTTTATGAGGCCGTGACAACATCCTCAGGGATGGTGACTAGGACGCCGGGCGTTGGGCAAGTCTATCTCGGGACCTACAAGGACAACAACGGAGACTGGCTAGATGGGTCGCACTTCTATCGGCTCAGGGTGCCCGAAAATGTCCCAGTAGAACAGTTTTGGTCCATGACTGTCTACGACGTCGGCAGTCGCTGCCTGATCGAGAATCCCACCCAGCAGGCGGACCGTTCCTCGCGCATGGACCTGAAGATCAACGAGGATGGCTGCGTCGATCTTTTTGTTGGCCCGGAGCCCCCAGCTGGTAAGGAGGAGAACTGGGTTGAGACTGTCCCCGGCCGGGGCTGGTTCAGTTATTTCCGTCTCTACGGACCAAAGAAGGAGCACTTTAGTGGTGCGTGGGTGCTCCCTGATTTCGAAAGGACTGAATGGTAACTCACATCTGTTCATGCTGACCCTGACTCAGTCAACGATAGGGCGAGGGCGACTCGCTCATGTCCAACCGCACTCCTCAAAGCACGGCCTGAGATGCCACCAGCTCCATCACCACCACAAGCATTTCTGCGGACAAGTCATTATGCAGAGCACCCCTGGGCTCTGACTTTGGGATCGGCGATTGTGGGATCGTGGGATTCGCTGACCGGTCCGGGTACGCCACCGTCCAGCCGTTCCAGCCTCAGCTGGCCCGATCGTGATTGTCTAGCCCTGCTTCGCCGCAATCTGGAGCCCCTGCGTGGTGCGCAGCGCAGCTCATGGGCGAACAGCCCCTGAGCCATGGAGTCCCCAATGAGGGGGTTCGCAACACCATCTGTACGTTCACAGCATCACTCCCATGCCGCACTGTCTGCACTGGCTGCTCGCCCTGACCGCCCTGCCGCTCGCAGCAGTCCCGGTGCTTGCCGACCCGATGCTTGCCGATGGGATGGGCGAGCCCGACGGCGGCCCAGCGGCGCCGGCGGAGCAGCCCAGCCCTGAGGCTGGCGGGCCGCCTCCCACAGCGCCGAGATCCAACGAAGTGAGCAGCGAAGCGGAAACCGAGTCGCTGGCGGCGTCGTCTCAGAACCCGATTGCTGATCTGATCAGTGTTCCCTTTCAGAACAACACGACCTTCGGCCTGAACCCGCCCGGCGTGTTCGATGTGTCCAACGGCGGCCTGGATGACGTCTTCAACTTTGATGCGGAGCAACTCAGGAAACTCCAGCGCAGCCTCGATCCCCAGAAGCTGCGCCAGCTGCGGAAGGATCTGCGCAATTACGACGACGAAACCCTCAACGTTCTCAACATCCAGCCGGTCATCCCGATCAAACTCAGCGATGACCTCACCCTCGTGACCCGCACGATCGTGCCGGTGGTCAGTAAGCCCACGGTGCGCCAGGGGCAGGTGTGGGGCCTGGGGGACATCAACCCCACCTTCTTCGTCGTGCCCAGCACCAAGGGCCCCTGGACGGTCGGCGTCGGGCCAACCGTTCTCCTGCCCACCGCCACCAACGACGTGCTGGGTACCGGGAAATGGTCCGCCGGCCCCGCGGCCGTGGCTGTCTACACCCGGGGCCCCTGGGTGGCGGGTGGGCTGGTGAGCCAGATCTGGTCGTTCGCCGGGGAGGGTGACCGTGGATCGGTGAGTTCCTTTCTGGTGCAGCCCTTCCTCAACTACAACCTTCCGGGTGGCTGGTATCTCACCAGCTCGCCGGTGATCACCGCCAACTGGGAGCGCGCCCGCGACCAGTGGACCGTGCCCCTCGGCGGAGGTGTGGGCCGGATCTTCACGGTGGGCGGCCAGCCGATGAGTGTGGCGCTGGAGGGCTACGGCAATGTGGCCAAGCCTTCCGGCTTCGGCGACTTCACGGCGCGCGTGACCTTCAAGTTGCTGTTTCCGAAGAAGGGGGGCTGAGGTCAGGATCCAGCGCCACAGAAGGATGGCCGTTGGATAAGACTCTTGAACCACTGGCGTGGTGGTGGAACCGCTGCGTCCAGGCTTGAGGAGTCCCCGTGATGATCAGCTCTCGCGGGTGCACCTCTCGCGGGTGCAGCGGAAACACAAGACCAGGAGGGTTGCGATGATGGCAGCGAGAACAATGCTGGCCATCGTGGCCGCCTGGTTCAGCCTCTCGGCATCGGCGTTTGGCCAGACCGCGCTTGCCCAGACCTACGACCTGGTGATCCGCAACGGCCGGGTGATGGACCCCGAGACCCGCTACGACAGGATCGCCAACGTGGGCATCGAGGCTGGCCGGATCGTGGCCATCACCCCGGAGCGCCTCGACGGCCGCGACAGCATCGATGCCACGGGCCTGGTGGTGGCCCCCGGCTTCATCGACACCCATTTCCACTGGACGCGCCCGATCGGCTACAAGCTGGCGCTGCGCGACGGCGTCACCACGGCGATGGATCTGGAGGCCGGGGTGTACGGCCCCCGGGTGGACGAGTGGTACGGGATGCACGCCGGACAGAGCCAGGTGAATTACGGCACCTCCTCGGGGCATGAGTTTGCCCGCACCAAGGTGATGCAGAACCTGCCCGACGCCGATCTTCTGGATGCTCCCTACTCCGTCGTCAAAGGTCGCGCCTCCGGCACAGCCTGGTTCGAGAAGGTGGCCACCCTCGAGGAAGGCAACCGGATGCTCTCCATCATCGATGAGGGGCTGCGGCAGGGGGCCCTGGGCGTGGCCTCCACGCTGGGCTATCTCCCCGGGGCGACCGCGCGCGAGATGTTCGAAGTGCAGCGCGTCGGCGCCAACTACGGCCGGCCCACCTCCGTGCATCTGCGCTACACGCCCGGAACCGTGACCACCGAGCCGAACGGGGCCCAGGAAATCCTGGCCAACGCCGTGGCGCTGGGCGCACCGGCGGTGATCAACCACTTCAACAATCCTGGCTGGCAGGTGGTGCAGGAGTTGCTGGTCGACCTGCGGGCCCGTGGCCACAACGTGTGGGGTGAGATCTATCCCTATGCAGCCGGTTCCACCACCATCAATGCGGCCTTCATCAAGCCGGAGAACTGGGTGGAGAAACTTGGGAATACCTACGAGAAGACCATGCAGGATCCCCAGAGCGGCGAGTTCTACACCCTGGAGAAATACCGCAAGGTGCTCGCCGCAGCGCCTGCCACCCAGGTGGTGCTCTACAAGATGCCACCGGATGACATCCCCGACTGGTGCAGGCTGCCAGGCGTGGTGATCGCCAGTGATGCCATGATGATGCCGGGCGGATGGAATGATCCACCCGCGTGGGACACACCCTACGAAAAGATCCCCAACACCCACCCGCGTTTATCAGGAACGCACGGCACCTGCCTGCGGATTGCCCGCGAGCAGAAGATTCCGCTGATGCAGATCCTGGCGGCCTCCAGTTACAACCCTGCCAACTATCTCGGCAAGACCGGGCTGGAGGCCATGAAGGTGCGGGGCCGCCTCCAGAAGGGCATGGTGGCCGACATCACGATCCTGGATCCCAGCACGGTCAGGGAGAATTCCACCTATGCCAAAGGCACCCTGCCGACCACGGGCATCCCCTTCGTGATCGTCAACGGCACGGTGGTCGTGAGAGATTCCAGGGTGCTCCAGGATGTCAATCCCGGCCAGCCGATCCGTTTTCCCGTCGAGGCGAAGCCACGCTTCAGACCCCTGTCTGTCGACAGGTGGAAGAACGACTTTCTCGTGGCCCCTGTCGACTTCGGTGGCCTGGAGCCCAACCACCTCCACTGAGATCGGCCCAGAGCTGGATTGCTCCCATCACGGCTGGCCTGGCGCGGCCGCGGTGCGTGCCGGTGTGGCTTCGATCAGGGGCCGATCGGGATCCCCCCATCCGCTGGGCGGCAACAGGGGAGGGGCTCCCGTGGCTGGGCGAGCGGTGTCACCAGCCGCCAGCACCTGCCGCACCCAGGTGAGCATCAGGGCCCGCAGCACCGCCTCATCGGCAGCCGCTCCAGGCCGCAGGTTGAAGTGGGTGCCGCCATCGGCGAGCACCAGCTGGTGCCCGCGGATCTCGCTCACCGCCAGAAAGGGGTGAAGCGCTTCGGGGCCGAAGGGCACCACCCAGTCCTTCGAGCCGCTCACCACCACGGCCCGGGCGTGCATGCTCTCGGACGCCCCATGCTCGAACAGCAGACGCAGGGGGGGGCTCACGGCCACCACACCGCGCACGCGCTGATCGGCCACCGCGGCCTCGTTGGCGGTCTGCAGGAAGCTGCACTGCAGGATCCAGCTCACATTGAGTTCGGGGTCATCGAGGTTGCCGCAATGGCGCTGCAACCGGCCGGCACTGGGCTTCAGACCGGCCAGCTGCATGGCCGTGATCGCGCCCCAGGAATGGCCGAGCACCACGGTCCGCTCCGAAGGCAGGGCCCCGAGACCGAGGCGGTCTTCGGCCACCGCATCGAGCAGGGCGCTGATGTCCAGGGGACGCAGCCCCAGCTCCTCCGGGGCCGGCGGGGGGATGGCGCCGGAGAGCATGGCCGCCTGTTGGGCGCTGTCGCTGCCGGGATGCTCAGGCAGCAGCACGGCGTAGCCATGGCTGGCCAGATGCTGGCCCCAGCCCTCGAAGTTCACCGGAGCATCCCAGAGCCCGTGGGAGATCACCACCAGGCCGATCGGCAGCTTGCCCTGGGGAAGCAGCGCCACCCCTCGGAGGGGTTGGCTGCGGTGGCGCACAGCCAGCTGAAGCTGGCGGCGGTTCACGGCATAGGGGCCGATGCGGTTGGCTTCGGGATCGGCCGCCACCCGCTGGCGGCGGGCCAGCAGGTCGGCGGCGGGCTGCTGCTGCCGCTGCAGGCGGTTCAGCACGAAAGCCGCCCGGCCCAGATCCACCGACGCCCTGGTGCCCGGCATGGCACGGAGCAGGTTGAGCAGGGTCACAGACCCCTCCTGCTCGCTGGTGCTCAGGGCCTCCGAAAGCGCCTCGCCGCTGAGGTCGGTGGGAATCCCATCGATCTTCACCAGGGCGGTGGTGGCCAGGAGGGCCTCGTGCAGCAGAGGGGAACCCACGGCCCCCGCCAATCCACGGGACACTCCCGAGGGCAGGGCGATCGGATGGTTGAACAGCTGCAGGACCATCCTGCCGATCGCCCCATCGGTTGCCCGGTCGAGTTCGGCCAGATCACTCGAGCCGGCCAGAAGGCTCTGTCCGTTGCCCAGCTCGGCGAGCTTCACCACCAGGGGGGTGTTGACCAGGGGCAGGCGCAGCTCCAGCTCCTCCAGCGCGACGGCAGGCTGGCCAGCCGCAACGCCCCCCGCCGTCGCCAGCACCGCGAGGATCTGCGGCAACAGGGGGCGGTTCCATCGGGGCAGGCGGGGTGTCAGCCAGGTGGGATGGGCCATGGAACGGGCGGGTCTGCAGCGGGTTGAGGCGGGGAGAGCGGCCGCCAGGGGCAGCCCCTCGGAGATGCATGCTCACCATCGTGCCCGGCATCGATCGTCCGATCCATAGCCAAGGGACCTGGCGCGCCAAGGCGTCACGCGCCCACGGGATGGGCCTCCCCGGGGAGACCGGTCAGCTCGGGGTTCGGGCCGCGACCATGCGCCCATAGCGCTCGGCCAGACCCTGAGCGCTGAGGCCATGGGCCAGCACGCTCAGGGTGACGGTGATGGCGATCACGTCGGCGAGAGCGTTGCCGTGGGGCAGGCCGGCGTCCAAGAGGATCACCGCAAACACGATGCTGGCCAGGCCGCGGGGGCCGAACCAGCCCACGAACAGGGTGGTGGCGCGGTGGAGCTTGAGCCCCAGGGTGGCCACGGCGACCGGCAGCATCCGCACGAGCGTGAGGCTCAGCACGGCGTACAGGAGGTTGGCGGGCGTGAGCGCCTCAAGAGCGCGGCCGAAGACCGCCGCGCCGAAGATCAGCCAGGTGGTCACCGAGAGCACGTCACCGGTGCCCTCCGCCACCACCAGCTCCTCCTCCTTGTCGCGAGGGGTCAGGCCGCCAAACAGCAGGCCGCCGCAGAAGCAGGCGATGAAGCCACTGCCGCCGATCAGCTGGGCCAGGGTGAAGCACACCATGGCCATGGCCACCGCCAGCACGGGCCGCCAGTCCGGCGCGATCCATCCCCGGCGGCTGCAGGCGTCGCGAGCGGCGCAGCCCAGCAGGCACACCGCCACACCCACCAGCACGCCGCCGCCGATCTCTCCGACGAAGAAGGTGCCCAGCTGACCCATGCCAGCTTTCGCAGCGCCAGCATTCGCAGCTCCCTGCCCGGCAGCCAGGCTGAGCAGAAACAACAGGAACGGAACACAGATTCCGTCGTTGAGCCCGCTCTCGACGCTCAGATCCTCCCGGATGCGCGGAGGAACCCTTGGATTGGTCACCACCGGCTGCCCCAGAGCCGCATCGGTGGGGGCCAGGCACACCCCCAGCAGGCACGCCTCCAGAGGCGTGAAGGCCGGAAAGATCAGGCCCGCCAGCAACGCTCCCAGCACGATCGAGAGCGGCAGCCCCAGGCCCAGCAACCGCACCGGGAGACGCAGGTCGCGCAACACGGACAGCTGGGCGTTGGCGGCGTCGGTGAACAGAATCAGGGCGAGGGTGAATTCGGTGATCGTGCGCAGGTTTTCCGACTCCACCTGGATGTTCAACCAGCCCAGGACATCAGGGCCGAGCAGCCAGCCCGCCACCAGAAACACCAGAGAACCCGAAAGCGGCGTTTTGCCGAGGCGCCCGGACAACAAGGCGTAGCCGAGCACCGCGATGGCCAGGACAGCCCACTGCAGATAGCCCTGGATCATCGTCTTCCGTCTGAAGTCACCAAACTAGGGCGATGGTCAGAACCTGCCAGCGCTCCATGACACGCCACAAGCTTGGGTCCCTCTCGGCATCACGGGTGATGGGGGGGCTGGCGGGGATCGGCATCACCATGGGAGCCGGGTCGCTGCGGGCGTCCGAGAACTCAGAGCTGCAGGAGGTCGAAGTCACATCGGCGCTCCTTTTGAGTCAGTTTGGCCTGGCTGTGGTGATGATCTTCATCTGCACGGTGATTCACATCCTGCTCACAACCGTGATCATCGCCGGGAACCACAACGAAAAGTTGCGACGTTGGATGGCGCGGTCTACGCTTCGCCAGGTGGTGGTCATCGCCTTGGCGGCATTGATCACTTTCGTTGCCATGGCCGTGGAAATCGTGGCCTGGGCCTTGCTCTATCTGCAGCTCGGTGCGTTGAGTGACGTGGAGAAGGCCCTGTACTTCTCCGCTGTTTCCTTCACCTCCCTCGGGTATGGAGACGTCACTCTCCAATCGCACTATCGTCTGCTCGGATCCTTCGAAGCCCTGGTCGGCATCCTCATGGCCGGCTGGAGCGCGGCCCTTCTGGTGGCCGTGAGCCAGAAGATCATCGCCATGCGACGGGATTCCCACCAGACCGATCCCAGCAGGCCGTTTTGACCAACAACCCCTTCAACCACCACTCTCCCAGGCTTCTGCTCGGCGGCATCCTGCCGCTGCAGCGCCCCCAGCTGGCCGCCGATGTGGTGGCCGGGATCACCCTCGCGGCCCTGGCCATTCCTGAAGTGATGGGGTACACCCGCATCTCCCAGACCCCCGTGGTGACAGGGCTGTACACGATGCTGCTGCCCATGCTCGCCTTCGCCGTGCTTGGGGCCTCACGGCACCTGGTGGTGGCGGCCGATTCGGCCACCGCCGCCATCCTGGCCGCCACGCTGGCGGGAGTGGCCCATCCCGGCTCCACCGCCTACGTGGGCCTCACCACCCTGGTGGCGGTGATGGTGGGGGTACTGCTGGTGCTGGCCGCCGTTCTGCGGCTCGGTTTTCTGGCCGACTTTCTGTCCCGGAGCGCCCTGATCGGCCTGCTCAGCGGCATCGGTCTGCAGGTGGCCGCCGGGGAGTTCGGCGGGCTGTTCGCCCTCCCCAAGCAGGGCAGCGGTGCCCTGCAGCAGGTGCTGTCGGTGCTGCCCAGGCTCGGGGAGACCCGCACCGACCACCTCCTGGTGTCCGTGGCCGTGCTGGCGCTGATCGTGGGCTGCCGGCGCTATCCGCGGGTTCCCGGTGCGCTGATCGCCGTGGTGGGCGCCATTGCCGTGAGCGGTCTGTTCGACCTTCCCGCCCGCGGCCTGCCGGTGGTGGGCACCGTTCCCGGCGGGCTGCCCCAGCTGGGCCTGCCCCCGCTCGCAGGGGTGCCGTGGAACCAGGTGCTGATCACGGCAGCCTCCTGTTTCGTGGTGATCCTGGCCCAGAGTGCCGCCACCTCCAGGGCCTACGCCCAGCGCTACCAGGAGCGCTGCGACGAGAACGTGAATCTGGTGGGCCTGGCCAGCGCCAACCTGGTCGCCGGCCTGAGCGGCAGCTTCGTGGTCAACGGCAGCCCCACCAAGACCGAGATGGTGGATGAGGCCGGCGGCCGCAGCCAGATCGCCCACCTCAGCGCCGCCCTGGTGGTACTGCTCGTGCTGCTGGTGTTCACCGGCCCACTGGCTCTTCTCCCCGCAGCGGTGCTCTCCGCGATCGTCTTCCTGATCGGCGTGAAGCTGGTCGACCTGGAGGGTCTGCGGGAACTGTGGCAGCTGCAGCGCAACGAATTCCTGATCGCCCTGGCCACGGCGATCACGGTGGCCCAGGTAGGTGTGCTCCAGGGCATCGTGCTCGCCGTGGTGCTCTCGCTGATCGAGCAGGTGCGTCACACCTATCGCCCGCGCACCCGCCTGTGGTGCCCCAACGGCGAAGGCACGGCCTGGCAGACCCTGCCTGTGGGGCCTGGCCGGTTCGCCGCCCCGGGCATCGTGGCCTACCGGTTCGAGGCCAACCTCTTCTATGCCAACGCCAACCGCTTCACCGAAGAAGTGCTGGCGGTGGTGAACCAGCCTGACGGCCCCGTGCGAGGCCTGATCGTGGATGCCTCGGGGATCGACGACATCGATTACTCCGCCGGCAAGTCCCTGCAGGAGCTGGCCGGAGAGCTCGCCAGCCGTGGTGTGCGCACCGCATTGGTGACCGCCTCTTCCACCATGGTGAAGGAGTTGCGGAGCTTCGGGATCGGTGCAAGTGCCAACAGCGTCGGCACCTTCCCCTCCCTCAAGAAGGCGCTCCACGCCCTGGAGCAGGCGCTCGAGCCCAGCTCCAGCCCATGCTGAGCCTGCAGGAGTGGGCTCGGCAACGGGCCCCCTACTTCTGGCTCGGCCTCAGAACAGCCCTGGCCGTGGTTCTGGCTGTCGGGGTGGCCCTGTCGATGGACTGGCAGCGCCCCCAGTGGGCGGGCATCGCCGTGATGTCCATCAGCCAGGACAGCGAGGCGGCGACCCTGGGCAAGGGGCGGCTGCGGCTGGCGGCCACGGTGGGAGCCGCCGTGTCCGCGATCACCATGATCGCCCTCTTCCCCCAGGATCGCTGGGGGTTCTTCACCGCCCTCTCGCTGTATGTGGGGCTCTGCGGTTACCACATGCTGGCCAGCCGCCATGGCTATGCGTGGCGGGTGGCCGCCTATGTGTGCCCGGTGATCGCCATCAGTGCCGGATCGGTGGATGCCGTGAACGACTTCGCCACGGCCCTCGAACGGTTCCTGGAAAACCTCACCGGTGTGTCCTGCATCGTGCTGATCGCCCTGCTGGCAGGAAGGCGAGGCAACCGCCAGATGTTCGAGAGTTACATCCGGGATCTGGCCGGCAAGCTGGCGGATCTGATCGGACGGGTGGTCGCGGCGGTGCGGGCCGAGGCCAAAGGCCAACCGAACCCTCCTGAAACCCTGGCCGACCTGCGCGCCGCTCTCGGACGCTTCGAGGTGCTGCTGCTGCCGGCCATCGATGAGAGCGCCCGGATTGCTCGGCAACGGGGCGGCTGGCGCCGCGTGCAGCAGCGCTTCGGCGAACTGCTGGACAGCCTGGCGGGCTGGCGGCTCACCCTGCGCCAGCTCGGACCGGTGGGCACCACCACCTACCTGGACGCCCATCTCGCTGAGGCCCAGACCCTGCAACGACGGCTGGAGCGGTTGGCCGACGCCACAGAGGGCGTCTCTGAGGGTGTTTCTGAGGGCGTCTCTGAGGGCGACAAGGCCATCGAGCCGCCGACACTCCGGCCAGCAGCGTCCTCGGCGAGCGATCGGGCAGCTCTCACCCTGGCCATGCAGCAGCTGCAACGGGTGGAGCAGAGCACCACGGCCCTGGAACAGCTGTTCGGAAGGCTGGCCCAGGATCCCCGGGATCAGGCGCCGATCCCCTCCCCGGCGCCGCAGCCATGGACCCTCAATCCGGAGCGGCTGAAGGTGGGCGTTCGCATGGCCCTGGCGATCTGGGTGGCAGCACTGCTGTGGATGTTCGTTCCCGACCTGCCCGGCGGCACGGGCCTGATCACGCTCACCGCCGTGTTCAGCGCGGTACTGGCCCTGGCTGGGATGCGCGCCCAGCAGTTGCTGCCCGCTGTGCTGATCGCCCTGGTGCCGGCGGGGATTGTCTACGTGACTGTGCTGCCGAAACTCGAGGGATACACCCAGCTCGCCACTCTGCTGGCCGCTTACATCATCACAACCTTCGTGGTGACAGGACAGCAGCGGCCCATACGGACGCTGTCCATCGATTTCATGCTGATCACCTTTGGCATCACCAACCAGCAGAGCTTCAACTTCATCGGCTTCCTGGATCGCACCGTGGCGATCGTGATTGCCTGCGGCATCATTGCCGTGCTGCAGGAGATTCCTTGGTCGGCCTTGCCGGAAGACCAGTACCTGGGGGCTTTGGTGCGTCTGCGCCGAACGGTGGCGGCCATGCACGCCCTGTTGCTGGCACCTGGCCAGCGCCATGACCGCCTTCAAGGGATGCTGCGGCAGCAACGCAGGAGGTTCCTCAGCGAGGAACTGAGGCGACTCCCCGCCCTGATGGATCAGGTCAGCCGCTCATCGAAGTTCTCCAGATTTGGTCATTCCGCCGAGACGATTGCCAGCGTGAACCAGGCCGCCTGGTGTGCGAGCCTGCTGCTGATGGAGCTGCAGAGGCAATGGGGCAGACCAGAGACCCATCAGCTCGCGGTGGAGGCTGCTCGGGCACTGGCAGGAACCGTGGAGCAGCTGAAACTCGACGACAGTGAGCACGGCCTGGAGCGCCTGCAGTCCCTGCTCGAGCTGATCGAACGCAACGCCATGGAAGCCGATCCAGCCCTGGCAGCCGTGGCGCGAGGGTTGGCAGAATCCATGCAGCAGCTGACTGTCTTTCGCCAGTCTGTTCGCAACCGTACTGTTACGATCGCGCCTATGATTCCGGCCCAGTGATGGAACGCGTTCCCAGGGAGGTTGAGATCCGTGGCATCTATTTCCCTCCGCTGTTGCTGTGCGGCATCCTCGGGCTTCTGCTGGCATGGCTCACCCTGATAGCCCTCTATCGGTTGCGCTGGGATCACTATATTGAAGCTCCCACAATCGCATTTCTGGCCTTAAGTGTGATTTATGCCGTCATTCTCAGTACATGGGTGATTCCCTCATGAAGCTCCCCGCCGCACTCAAGACATCGCGATGGCAACGCAAGGGTGTGACCGTGGCCCTCGTTGGCGTGGCCGCGGTACTGGTGGGAGTGAAGGTCTGGGATTACGTGCGCAATCCCTGGACGAGGGATGCCCAGGTGAGAGCCAACGTGGTGCAGATCACCACCCGCGTCTCCGGGCCGATCATCCGGCTGCCGATCCGCGACAACCAGGCTGTGAAGGCCGGCCAGCTGCTGTTCGAGATCGACCCCCGCACCTTCTCCGAGCAGGTGAATCAGGCCCGGGCCGAACTCGACAACACCCGGGATGACCTGGAATCCCTGGCGAGCCAGGTGGAGGTGGCCCGAGCTGGTGTGAAGCAGGCCGAGTCGGTGGTGATCCAGCAGAAGTCGGCGCTGCGCGCCTCCAGCGCCCAGTTGACCGATGCCTCGGTGAATTTCCGCCGAGCAGACGAACTCATCCGCAGCGGCAGCATCTCCCGCAAGGACTACGACGATGAGACCGCCAGCTTCCGGGTGGCTGAAGCCCGCCGGGATGAAGCCGCCGCCGCCGTGCTGAAGGCGGACAAAGACCTGCTCCAGGCCGAGGCCTCCCTGGCCCAGGCCATCGCCCAGCTGGGCGCCCCGGGGGAGGCCAATGCCCAGCTGAGGTCGGCCAAAGCGGCCCTGCGGGACGCCGAGCTCAACCTGGAGTTCACCCGGGTGAAGGCGCCGGTGAGCGGCTATGTGACCAACCTCAACCTTCGCCTCGGCAGTCAGACCGTGGCCAACCAGCCGGCCCTCGCCCTGCTGGATCAGAACAGCCACTGGATCGAGGCCTACTTCCGGGAGACCTGGATTGGCCGGGTCCAGCCGGGGGATCAGGCCGTGGTGACCTTGATGAGCTACCCCAACCAGCCGCTCCAAGGGAAGGTGGAGAGCATCGGCTGGGGCATCTCGAAGGACAACGGCAGCACCGGTGAATTTCTGCTGCCCAATGTGAGCCCCACCTTCGAATGGATTCGCCTGGCCCAGCGCATCCCCGTGAGGATCAAGCTCGACACCCTTCCGCCAGGCGTGGTGCTGCGGCTGGGCAGCACGGCATCGGTGCTGGTCAGGACAGGCAGCGCCAGCCGCTGAAGCCCGTGGCCTCAGCGGGGGGGCTCCAGGCCCTGCACCTCCAGGTGCGGCACGCCCACGGCGATACCGGCCGCATCCAGCGCCTTCTTGAGACGCCTCCTGTACTCACGACCCACCGACCACTGCTCGAGGGGCCGGGTGCGGATCAGCATGCGGATCAACATGCCCTGATGGGTGATTTCATCAATACCGAGAATCTCCGGTGCCTCCAGAATCCTGTCTCGCCAGTCCGGATCCTCGGCGAGAGCCTGCGCCTCAGCATTCATGATGTCCATCACACGATCGGCATCTTCTGCCACATCCACCTGAATGGCGTAGTTGACCCGTGACCAGTTACTGGAAAGATTGCGAACAGTGGAAACCACGCCGTTGGGGATGGTGATCAGCTCGCCGTCAAGATTCCTGAGCTGAGTCACCCGCAAACCCACCTGCTCCACCAAGCCGGCCTGGTCACCGATGATCACCACATCACCGGCAGCATACTGATCCTCCAGCAGGATCAGGAATCCTCCGATCAGGTCCTTGAGCAGGTTCTGCGACGCCAGGGACAAGGCAAAGCTCAGAAAACCCAGGAACACCGCCACGGCCTGGGTCACAGCCCCGAGCCGATGCAGTTGGTAGATCACCACCATGCCGAGGATCAGATACACACCCACGGCAATCCATCCCTTCAGCGCCCGTGCCAGCGTGGGCGCACGCAGCTGATTGCGATCGCCCTCCTGGCTCTGCATCCACTCCTTCACATAGAGATCACACAGAAGATTGCCGGCACGGATGGAGATGCGGGTCATCAGTACCAGCAACAAAATCAATACCGGCAGGCCGATCGTGGCTTCTCTGCCGAGGGTGAACATCCAGTCGAGGGGGGCCCAACCGACTGGGACCGGGTCATTTCCACCCAGATAGCCCCGCACCGACACCCCGATCAGCCAGTTTCGAAACGGACGGGTCTGGGGAAACAGTCCTGCGATGTAGCCGACCCCAGCGGCCCAGAGCAGCCACTGGCCCCAGTACAGAGAGGAGCGGTAGAAGCTGATCAGGCTGATCTGGTGGCGCAGGTTGACCCGCTTCAGCAACGGAACCTTTCTGAATCCGCGGCCGGGTTCCGAAGAATCGGGGCCGCCGCCTGAAGTTCCCTGCAGTCGTGTCAACAGGATCGTGTGGTGACGCCTGAGGCGCGTCTGGCCGAACAAAACCAGGGCACTGATGCCGCCGATCAGCAACAGCGTGATCAGGGCACGTCGCAGAGCCGCCCGGCGAAAGGGAGGCTGAAGCTCTTCCCAGCCCCGAAGCAGGGCCGACTTGGCCACCTGGGCGGCGCGAAGGGCGATCGCCGTCGGCTCGGAGCTGTCCAGCCTCACCCGCGCCACGTCTGCGGGCGTGATGGTGTACAGCAGTTCCGGGGGATCATTTCTGGGGAACGCCACCATCACGCGGGGGCCATCGGCAGACTCCTCCACGAACACATTGAGCAGGCGATCCAGATCGCGCCTCTGGGCATTGAGATCAGAGACCCCACGACTCAGGAGTCGTCGCTTGGTGTACTTCTCCAGGGCCGAGAGGTATTTCTCCAGACGACTATGGATGACATGCGAACGCTCCGAGGCAGTCAACTCACTCCGCGCCGCATCCATACTGGGATCGGCGCGGATACTGATGTAACCAGGAACAAGGCCGACAATACGGCCATCAAGAAAGATGGGCGATGTTTCAATATTACCCTGGGTGAATACAGGGATGAATTCCTGTGATGTCACCGAGTTCTCGATGGCCGTCAGATCCGGGATGATCTGAGCTACTGCCCGCCCACCCAACCCAGCCGTGAGGAGCAGGACCAGCAGCAGCGAAGTCCAGAATCGCCTGGCAGCCATCAATCGAAACCACTTAAGAATGGTTGCCACCCACATCAACATGATTCTCAGAAGGTGTACGAAAGACCGGTTGCAAAGCTCGCATTCAGGCTGGGGTCATCACTGGCCACCGGCTTGGTGCGATAGCGCAGCAAGAGTGTGTTGGTCCAAGACCAACGCTCGGTGAGTGGGAGTTGAATCGAGGTAACGGACCAGATGAAGGCATTGCTCCACTCGTCCATGAGGCTGCCGATCGACAGGGTTTGATTCAGACGGACTCTGCCAAGCTTGAGCTCGCGAGCACGAAGAATCAACGAAAGATTGGGGGCAATCTGATTGACAAGCTTTTCCGAGTCAAGCTCTTCATATTCATAACGAAGTCCAGCCCCAAGCTGAACCTCGGCAAATGACGACGGCTTCTCTCCACGCCAGAGATTCATGCCAACCCCAACCAAGGAGGCCGTGATCACGGAGAGGTCATTGTCATCATTTCGGGAGGCGAAAGTTTCGTTGTTCACCGTGGCCAGCTGGGCGAAGAAGAGATTCCACTTGGCATCAAGATGGCGACGGAAGACCAGAACCCCCAGGCCATTCGGCCTGAAGGTGTTCTCACTGCGGCTGCTGTCATAGCTCAATGCAGCGGCAAGATCGAGTTCCAGATCTTCGCGCTGACCCTGCTTGTAATAATCCACGTTGATGGCGCCCAGTGCCGTGTCGTCCCGGAACGTGGTGCCACTCAGGGCGAACCCGAGTTTGACCTTGGCAGGCAATGGCCTGAACGGGAACGCCGGACTGGGTGGGGATGAGGGGTCCAGGGTTCGGACCCCTTCCGCCAGCAGCGTCTCGCCCTGGTCAGGCTCGTCCTGATCTTCCGCCGCCAGACCCACTTTGAGCAGCAGGGCACCGCGCTCCGCACCGTCGGCCACTGCGGCCAGTGCAACGGCCTCGGCTCGGGTGGTGGCTGCCTGCAGGGGCCTGTCCAGCTGACCCTGCAGGCGGGCGAGGCGAAGCAACAGTTCCACCTTCCGGAAACGCTCGGAGACCCGGCGAATGGCGACAGCGATCTCAGCAAGCCGTTCGGTTGCCTCCTCCTGGCAGGGCTGCGCCGGGTGACAGGCTTCCACGGCATCGAGCAGCAGGGAGGCCCGCTGGGCGGGATCAACAACCCGGCGGATGGCTTCCAGGGTGGCTTCATCCAGGTCTGACCCGGCCACCACGGGAGCCGGAACCAGGAGGCCGCCCGCCACGCCGAATCCCAGGAGCGACCATGCCAACAGCCGAAGTCGGCGGGGTTCAGGGCGGGGGGCCATCGCCCGGGTCACCTCACCCTCCTGCATCCCCGCCACCTTCATGCCCACAGTCCTAGCGGCGTGGCACGCAGGATGGCGCCAGCCATCGGCCTCTCGCGATGCGAGGCCGCCAGAAGCGTCACCTGCTGGACAAGGGGCAGATTCGTCTCGAAGGTGTGGATCCGAGGTTGCACTCCATGCGGAGCGAACCACCGGCAGCTTGAGAGTGTCAATCAACAGGCCCCAACTTCAACCCCAGCGTCGTGTCGCATCCACAGACGCACCAAAGTCGTCCAACCATCCTTCAAGGGCTTTGGCGTCCAAGTTGTCATGCATGAGGCGAGCCGAAGTAAGCCCTGTTACATCAAGCTCTCCTGAACACCGCGATCACAGCGAACAGCAGGCCCGCAGCCCCCTGACGCCGACCAGCGGTGCAGCCATGGGCCCCTACGGTTGGGGCGCCAGGGGAACCCCATCCTCGAGGCTGGGGTTGCCGGAGAGCACGGTGATCCCCTCGGGTGGGCCCGCGTCTGCCGGGAGGCGTTCCCGCTCCTGGTAGCGGCTGCCATCGAAGACGTGCCGCACGTAGGTGGCCGGAGCGCCGCCGCCCGACTGCAGCCGCCAGAGATCACGCCAGCCGTGGCTGCGCGCCTCGCTCACCACCAGGGGCAGGCGGCTGGTGGGAAAGTCGGCCAGCAGCACGGTGCCGCGCGGGGTGGAGCGGTAGAGCTGCAGGTTGCAGCCCCCCGTGCCGCAGACGGCGGGACCCATCAGATACACCACCCGTTCCTCACGGCCGTCGGCGTTGAGGTCGATGGCGGCATGCACGTAGCGCGTCCGCACCCCAGCCACCGGGGTGGGGCCGAGGAAGGCACCAAGGGCAGCCTCCAGGGCGGCATCGGGAGTGGCGCGGTAGCGCAGCTCCGCGCTGGGCACGGGCTCCCACAGCAGCTCAGCGGCCTCAGCCTCCAGGCTCAGCAGGCGTCCAAGCAGCCGGTAGCCGCGCACGCCCGCCAGCTGGACCCCCAGGCCATCCCCGAGCGACGGCGGCGGGCACAGGCGCCTGGTGCTGGCGAGGGGACCGAAGCGGAAGCTGCCGCTGACCGGATCGTCGTTGGGCTGCAGGCTCCAGCTGCCGCTGGCCCTGTTGCAGTCGAGCTGCAGCGCAGCGCGCCCTTCGCTCTGGAGGCTGAGGGTGTAGCGGGAGGGATCCTGCGGACGCTGCTCAGGCTGGCTGGAGTCGATCGGGCGGATCTCCACCAGCCGCCAGACCGTGTTCTCCAGCACGGGCTGGCGCGGTGCAGCCATGGCCGCTGTCGCGGTGGCAGTGGCAGTGGCGGTGGCGGTGGCAGTTGCAGTGGCGGTGGCGGTGGCGGTGGCGATCAGCGGAGCGAGGCTGGCCAGGAACCGACCGGGCCAGCGAAGAACGGGGCGCATGGGCGATCCACCTCCGGCTGCCCCATCATCGGCTGCAGCGCACCGAGGCTCGGACGCACCGTGCCCTACACGCGGATGGCCCGCTGTTCAAAGCAGTGGCCGTCCTTGCGGAGGAGGGGCAGCCCATCAGGTCCACGGTCGGGCCTCTGGCGCAGAAAATCCATCACCGCCTGCCATTCCTTGATCTCCCGCTGGGCGGCATCCAGGGCCGTGCTGGCCCGATCGAGGCTGGCCCCCGCAGGCAGCACGTAGGGGCCGCTGGAGGCGCGGGGATCGGCGATCGCCTCGGTGCGGTTGGTGAGGGGAGAACCATCAGCCAGCTTCGGCTGCAGGCTCAGAGCCCCCTTGCTGAGCCGGGGGATGGCGGCCACGATCACCCCCACGTAGAGGCTGGTGGAGAAACTGAGCAGATCGGCGGAGGCCAGATCAAGCGGCCGGTAGCCCCGCTGCAGATCCCCCAGCTCCAGGCCCACCACCTGATCGAAGCGGGGACGGCCGGGGTCGTAGGTGAAGCGCAGACCGGAGACGCGCGGAAAGTATTCGCCGGGATGGTTGGGATCATCGACGAGGAAGAACTCCAGCAGGTTCTTCAGTTCGGCCGCCGTGAACCAGGCCGTCACCAGGGCGCTGCCGGCCGTGTCGTCCACGACGCCAGCGCCGAGCGGTGCCAGAGCGAACACGTCGTAGACGGTCTGAATGCCGCTCTTGCCGTGGATCAGCCCAGCCCGGATGATGCCGTTGGCGGTGAAGGCGATGGCGCTGCCGGTGGCCTGCCGCAGGGCGTCGGTGAACAGGTTCGCCAGCGGCGTACCGCCCGCCACATCGGCGTAGTTCATCGGCCAGTCCTCCTCGATCCGTACCAGCGGCTGGGTGGTGGCATAACCGCGCGAGGCGAAAGCCGCCTCGCCGGACCGGCGCAGGAACTCCTCCACCCGTGCCTGGATGGCGGCATCGCCCCGCACCTGGTCATCCACGGGGATCAGCCGGTAGGAGCGGACCGACACCTGGCCCTCCTCCAGCTCCAGCACCAGTTCACCCAGGTGCTCGCCATAGCGGCCGCTCTGCACCGCCGGTCGTCCCCCCACCAGGAGGGGCTGCTCCAGGCGGGTGTGGGTGTGCCCGCCGATCACCACATCGATCTCGGGCGCCTGCTCCAGCAGGGCGACGTCCTCACCGCGGTCGAAGCGGCCCTCGGGGCCGCGGATCACGCCGCCGTGGCTGAGGGCCACCACCATGTCCACCCTCTGGCGCTGCTTCAGCTCCCGGGCCAGGGATCGGGCCGTCTCGATCGGATCGGCGAAGGTCACCGCGCCCGGATCGGCGGCGTACTTGAAGGCGTCGTAGCCGATCAGGCCAATCAGCCCGATGCGCAGGCCACCGCGCTCGATCACGGCGGAGGGGCGGATCACCCCCGCCTGGGCCAGCCGCTGCAGGTCCAGCAGCCGGTCGTCCCTGGCCCCCAGATCACTGTTGGACGCCACCACGGCCGGCACCGGACCGGCCGCCACCGCTTGGGCGATCGCCTGGCCGAGGCCGTCGGGCCCCAGGTCGAACTCGTGGTTGCCGAAGGTGGTGGCGTCGTAGCCCATCGCCCCCATCAGCTGCAGCTCCGCCCCCAGCTCACGACAGGCCGCCGCCACGGCGGTGCCCATGGAGAAATCGCCGGCGTCAAGCACCAGCACGGGCCCGCGCGGTTCGAGCTCGCGCCGGCGCTCGGCGATCAGGGCTCCGAGGCGGGCATAGCCCCCTCTTGTGGCGTCGTTGCCGGTCTGCAGCGGCGTGTAATCCCGCAGCGGACCCACCCCCACCACGTTGGAGTGCATGTCGTTGGTGTGGAGGATCGACACCACGCGCCGATCCGGGCTGGAATCGGGATTGGCCTGGGATTCGGGCCCAACCAGGGAGGCACCCGTCATCAGGGAGAGGAGACGCAGGGCGAGTCAATCCTGATGGACGTTCCGCTCAGCGGTCTTGGCTGGAAACGACGGGGCAGGCCATCCACCACCGGCGTTGCAGCACCCGCAACCCTGATCCAGGATCACGGCACGAGGCCAGAGCCATCGCCAGGCCATCGGGCCACCCCCCTC
>NZ_JBKKKY020000036.1:0-28072 GCF_046613545.2 Aphanothece microscopica RSMan92
GCCCGGCCATCGGCTGGGGAAACGGCGGCTTCCGCAATGGCGGCTTCTACAACGGCGGTTTCCGCAACGGTGGCTTCTACAACGGTGGTTTCCGCAATGGGGGCTTCCGCAACGGCGGCTTCCGCAATGGTGGTGGCTGGCGGAATGCTGGCTTCCGCAATGGAGGCGGTGGTTTCCGCAACGGTGGCTTCCGCAATGGCGGAGGGGGCTTCCGCAACGGGGGTTTCCGCAATGGCGGACGACGTTGAGGGCGCGGTCCTGTGAGCCAACCTGGCCCCCAGCCGTTCGGTCCGCTGCAGCTGCTGGTGCTGCAGCCCACCCCGTTCTGCAACCTCGACTGCGACTACTGCTATCTCCCCCACCGCGACGACCGCAGCCGGCTGTCGTTCGAGATCCTCGAGGCCGCGCTCGAGCGGGTGCTGGAGAGCCCGTTCCTCGATGGCGGCTTCACCCTGCTCTGGCATGCGGGGGAGCCCCTCACCATGCCGATTGCCTTCTACGACGAGGCCACCCAGCGGATCCGGCGCGCGCTGGAGCGCCATGGCCTGCCCCCTTCCACCGTGGTGCAGTCGCTGCAGACCAACGCCACGGTGATCGATGGGGCCTGGTGTGATTGCTTCGAGCGCAACGACATCCACGTGGGCGTGAGCATGGATGGCCCGGCCTTCCTGCATGACGCACACCGGGTCACCCGCACCGGCCTGCCCACCCACGCGGCGGTGATGCGCGGCATCGACTGGCTGCAGCGGCGGGGCATCCCGTTCGAGGTGATCTGCGTGCTCACGGCCGATGGCCTCGAGCACGCCGATGCCATGGTCGATTTCTTCCTGGAGCACGGCATCACGGACGTGGGCTTCAACATGGAAGAAACCGAGGGGGAGAACGCCCAGTCCAGCCTCGATGTGGCCGTGGCGGAACGCTCAGCCCTGGAGAGCCGCTATGTGGCGTTCATGGAGCGGGTCTGGAGCCGCAGCCTCGACCATCCCGACGACCTCTGCATCCGGGAATTCGAGGGCATCACCAGCCTGGCCTGCAGTGATGCCCGCCTCAGCCAGACCGACATGAACACCCCGTTCGCGATCGTCAACGTGGACGCCCGCGGCAACGTGTCCACCTTTGACCCCGAGCTGCTGTCCGTGAAGACCGAGGCCTATGGCGATTTCGCCTTCGGCAACGTGCTCACCCACAGCCTCGAAGCCCTGGCCGCCACCCCCAAATTCCAGCGGGTGCATCGTGAGATCCGCTCGGGGGTGGAGCGCTGCCGCAGCAGCTGCGAGTACTTCGGCCTCTGCGGCGGCGGCGCCGGCAGCAACAAGTACTGGGAGCACGGCAGCTTCGACTGCAGCGTGACCCAGCACTGCCGCTTCCGCATCCAGCTGGTGGCCGACGTGGTGCTGGCCGGCATGGAGCGGGAGCTGGGGCTGGCGCCCTGAAACCTGAGCCCTGAGCCCTGAACCCTGAGCCCTGAGCCGGCTCGCCTGCCCTGCTGCTCAGCTCCTGCGTTCGGCCAGCTGCTGGAACAGCGCCACGTACTGGGCAGGTCCCCCGGCGAGGCTGGCGTCGATGCGGAGGGGATCCTCCGGGTCGGTGAGACCGGCCAGTTCGCCATCGGCATGGGAGGGCCGATCCACCGCCCCGCCGCTGCTGTCCACCAGCACCACCCGGTTGGCGGTGCCGAACACCTCCCCCAGCTCCTGCAGCAGGGTGAGGAAGCCGCGGTCGCTGCCCCCCCGCAGCCAGCCCCCGCCCGGGGCCGGCATCGAGGTGATCGTGTCGCCCACCCCCACCAGGCGGGGCATCAGCGCCGGCGGGATCGCCGAACGGGCCAGCTCCAGCAGGCTGGGGTGGTCGTGGGGGGCGGTGCGCACGTTGAAGTCGGCGCCGAGGGGGGCGCTGCCAGTGCGGCGCGCAATGGCCTGGTTGAGCAGCACCAGCAGGCCCACCTCCTTGAGGGCACCGCGCAGCATCAGCTGGACATCGGTGGTGCCGGTGCCGGAGGTGCTGGCGGGTTTGAGCTGCTCCATCCCATCCCGGCTGCCCAGGTTCGGCGCCAGGTGCAGGAAGAACGACCGCCCCAGACCCGCTGCCCTGGCCTGCTCGAGCAGCCCCTGCATCAGCTCCAGAGCCAGGGCCTGCAGATCCTGCTGGCGTTCCACCGAGCCCCCGCTGGCGGCGAACAGGCCGTTGAGATTGAGGCTGGGGGACAGGGGGTTGTCGAGCACGGCCGCCTCCACCCGGGCGGCACGCTCCTCCGCTGTCAACTGCGGCAGAACGGTTGGCAGCCGCTCCAGCAGGGCTCGGCGCAGCTGATCCGGGGTGGCGGCGAGGAAGGCGATCTCGCCGGCGCTCACCCCTGGGTGACTCACCCGGGCGAAGCGGTCCTGCAGCTGCACGCCGCCCGCCGCCAGCCCGGGCAGATAGAGCCCTTCGGCCGCTGGATCGGCCTGGCCCGCCAGGGCCGCCTCCACCACCCGGTTCACGCCGCGGCTGCCCTCGTGCTCGCCATTGGTGAGCACCGCGAACTGCCCCTCCAGCCGCCGGGCTGCCCGCAGGTAGGCCGGCTCCAGCCGCCTGTGGCGCGGATCGTGCACCAGCTCCATGCACACCCCGTCGAGGTCCTGCACGATCAGCAGATCGGCCGGTCCGGCCAGATCCTCGAGCAGGTCGTCCGGGCTCAGGGGATGGGAGGAGAGGGGCATGGACTCAGGGGGCGGCGCAGTGGGCTGGTGGCGGGTTGCAGCGTTGGAGGCCGACCTCAGGCTGCAGCATCGGGCGCGAGCCGAAAGGTCTTCGATTTCTTTCTCTTTTGAAATTCAGAGCCGCTATCTAGCTCTTGTGTGCTACCAAACTTGAAAGAAATGACTGCATGGGTTCAGCGCTTTTTCTGAGCATCGACCAGGGCACCACCAGTTCAAGGGCGGCTCTCTACGACACCTCCGGTCACCAGGTGGCCTGTTGCGGAGCCCCCCTGGAGTGCCGCTACCCCGCCGATGGCTGGGTGGAGCAGGACCCCGAGGCGATCTGGCAGAGCCAGCTCGCGGCGCTGCACCAGCTGGAGGGCTCGATCAGCGAGGAGCAGCGCCGGGCGGTGGCGGCCTGCGGGATCGCCAACCAGCGCGAAACCACCGTTCTGTGGCGACGCGGCAGCGGCGAACCGCTGGCGCCGGCGATCGTCTGGCAGGACGGCCGCACCGCCGCCCTCTGCACCGAGTGGAAGCGGCAGGGCCTGGAGGAGGCCCTGCGGCAGCGCACCGGCCTGCTGGTGGATCCGTACTTCAGTGCCAGCAAGATCGTCTGGTCGCTGCGGGAGCATCCGGCGGTGGCGGCGGCGGCCACCGCCGGGCAGCTGTGCTTCGGCACGGTGGACAGCTGGCTGCTGTGGCGCCTCTGCGGCCGCCACGCCACCGACTGCAGCAACGCCAGCCGCACCCTGCTGATGGATCTGGAGCAGCTCCAGTGGGCCGGCGACCTCGCCGCGGCGCTGGGCGTGCCGGAGCAGGCCCTGCCGGAGCTGCTGCCGAGCCAGGCACCCTTCGGAAGCATCGCCGCCGGCCTGCCCTTCGCCGGTGTGCCGATCACGGCGATGCTGGGCGATCAGCAGGCCGCGACCCTGGGCCAGAGCTGTCTGCAGGTCGGTGAAGGGAAGTGCACCTACGGCACCGGCGCCTTCCTGGTGATCAACACCGGCGCCACGATCCAGCGCTCCTCCGCCGGCCTGCTCAGCACCGTGGGCTGGACCGACGCGGCCGGCAAGCCCACCTACTGCCTCGAGGGCAGCCTGTTCAATGCCGGCACGGCGATCCAGTGGCTGCGCGACGGCCTGCACCTGATCGAGCGCTCCGACCAGGTGAATGGCCTGGCGGCGGCGTGCAGCAGCAGCGGCGGCGTGATGCTGGTGCCCGCCTTCACCGGCTGGGGCACGCCCCACTGGGACCCCTACGCCCGGGGCCTGCTGATCGGCCTCACCCGCGACACGGGCCCGGCCCAGATCGCCCGCGCCACCCTCGAAGGCATCGCCCTGGCGGTGGCCACCCTGGTGGAGCTGGCCGAGCGGGCTCTGGGAGCTCCCCTCCAGGAGCTCGCCGCCGACGGCGGCGCCGCGGCGGCCGATCTGTTGCTGCAGGCCCAGGCGGATGCCACCGGGGTGCCGGTGCGGCGCCGCGCCGATCTCGAGAGCACCAGCCGCGGCGTGGCCCTGCTGGCGGGGGTGCAGGCCGGCCTGCTGCCGGGCCTCGAGGCCTGGAGCGCCCTGGCCAGCGCGCCCGGGGCCCGGCGTTTCGAGCCCACGCTGGGGCCGCTGCAGCGCCAGGCCTGGAGCCGGCGCTGGCACGGGGCGGTGGAGCGCAGCCTGCACTGGCAGGAGAGCTCCACCACCCCAGGCAACACGACGACCACCACCACAACCCTCACCGGAGCCGCCTGAATGACCGTGGATCTGCTCGTGATCGGAGGCGGCGCCACCGGGGCCACCGTGGCGCTGGAGGCCGTGCGCCGCGGCCTCTCGGTGACCCTGGTGGAGGCGGGCGACATCGCCCGGGGCACCAGCAGCCGCAGCACCAAGCTGCTGCACGGCGGCGTGCGCTATCTGGAGCTCGCCTTCAAGCGGCTCGACTGGCGCCAGCTGCAGCTGGTGCGCGAAGCCCTCGGCGAGCGGGGCTTCTGGCTGGAGGCGGTGCCGTTCCTGGCCCACCGCCTGGAACTGCTGCTGCCCACGGCAGGGTTCCTGCAGCAGGCCTACTACGGCGTGGGCCTCAGTCTTTACGACCTCCTGGCCGGCCGCCGCGGCATCGGGGCCAGCCGCTGGCTGGGCCGCGAGGCGGTGCGGCAGCAGCTGCCGGAGCTGGCGCACGGCTTCAGCGGCGTGGCCTACAGCGACGGCCAGTTCGACGACGCCCGCCTGAACCTGCTGATCGTCCGCACGGCCGCGGCTCTGGGGGTCACCGTGCACACCCGCACCCGGGTGGTGGAGCTGCTGCGCCAGGGCGATCGCCTCGCCGGTGCCGTGGTGGAGGACGCCCGCAGCTGTGAACGGCGCGAGCTGCCGGCGCGGGTGGTGCTCAATGCCACCGGCATCGGCGCCGACGCGATCCGGCGCCTGGCCGATCCCGACCAGCCCCCCCGGCTGCAGGCCAGCCGTGGCATGCACGTGGTGCTCAAGGCCAACCTCTGCCCCGGCGGCACCGGCCTGCTGATCCCCTCCACCGAAGACGGCCGGGTGCTGTTCATGCTGCCGTTCTTCGGCCGCACCCTGGTGGGCACCACCGATACGCCCTGTCCGCTGGAGGAGGCCAACCGCTCCAGCGCCGAGGAGGAGGCCTACCTGCTCAGCTACGTGCGCCGCTGGTTCCCCGAGCACGGCGAACCCGAGGTGGCCAGCCGCTGGGCCGGTGCCCGGCCGCTGCTGCGGCCCGCGGCTGCCGCCACTGGCGACACGGCCACCGGGAACACCGCCACGGTGGTGCGGGAGCACGAGGTGGAGACCCTCCCCTCGGGCCTGATCAGTGTGATGGGGGGCAAGTGGACCACCTGCCGTCCGATGGCCCTCGACGGCCTCGAGGCCGTGGCCGCCCAGCTGGGTCGCCCCCTGGGCGAGCCGGCGGGGCCGGCGCCGATCCTGGGCTCCGCCGCCACCCCCGAGGCCACCCGGCGGGAGCTCATGGCCCTCGAGCAGCGGCTGCTGGAGCACCATCCCCAGGCCCTGGTGCGGCACCTGCTGGCCAGCCATGGGTTGGAGGCGGAGGCGGTGCTGGCCTGCGCCGCCACGCCGCAGGAGTGCGAGCCCCTGAGCGCCGTGATCCCGCTCACCGCCGCTGAAGTGCGCCATGCGGCCCGCCACGAGTGGGCCCGCAGCCCCGAGGATGTGCTGGCCCGCCGCTGCCGGCTCAGCTTCGTGGACACGGCCGAGGCCGAGCGCCTCACCCCCAGGGTGCAGGAGCTGCTGGATCAGGAGCTGGCAGCGGCCACGACCTCCGGTTCGCCCACCAGCCACCAGAAGAACCCGTAGGCGGGCAGGTAGACGTACCAGGCATCGCTGGCGGCTGGAAACTCACAGCCCCAGAACACCTCCCGCATGCGGCTGCCGCGCCAGCGCTCCAGGTCGAGCTGGGTGGAGGCCCCGGCCGCCGAGAGGTTCGCGGCCACCACCACGGTCATGTCCGCCGTGCGGCGCGCGTAGCAGAGCACACTCGGGTGGCCGCTCTCCAGCAGCTGGAAGTCGCCCGAGCGCAGGGCCGTCAGCTGCCGGCGGCTGGTGAGCATGCGGTGGTGCCAGTTGAGCAGGGAGCCGGAGAGCTGCTGCTGCACCGCCACGTTCACCACCCGGTAGTCGTAGCCGGGTGCGGTGATGGGGGGCAGCACCAGCAGGGGATCGGGTGCGGTGGAGAAACCGCCGTTGCGCTCCGGGGTCCAGGCCATCGGCGTGCGGTTGGCATCCCGGTCCCGCAGGCCGGGCCAGTCGCCCATGCCCAGTTCGTCGCCGTAGTAGAGGCAGGGGATGCCGGGAAGGCTGTAGATCAGGGCGTGCAGCAGGGTGTTGGGGCGCGGGTCGCCGTTGAGCAGGGGCGCCAGCCGCCGGTTGATGCCCCAGTTGAGCCAGTGCCCCGCGGCATTGGGGAAGCCGGTGCGCACCGCCTCGATCACGCTCGCGTCCACCAGGTGGCCGTCCCCCAGCCAGAGCTCGTCGTGGTTGCGCAGCGGCAGGGCCCAGCGGCAGCCCGGCACGGTGGCCTGGGCCTCGCGCAGGCACTGGTGCAGCTGATCGCAGCGGCCCCGGGCCACCGCCGCGAACAGGTGGGCCGTGAGCCCGAACTCGAAGGCCGCGTGCAGTTCCCCCTCCGCCAGGTAGGGCGCCGACTCCTGCACGGGCTGGATGGCTTCGGCCAGCAGCAGCACGTCGCGGCCGCAAGCCTCCACCCGCCGGCGCAGCCGCTGCAGGAAGGCGTGGGTGTCGGGCAGGCCCTCGCAGCGGCTGCCCTCCTGCTCGAACAGGAAGGGCACGGCATCGAGGCGGAAGCCGTCCACCCCCTGGGCCAGCCAGAAGTCCACCACCGCCAGCATCTCCTCCTGCACGGCCGGATTGGCGTAGTTGAGGTCGGGCTGGTGGCGCAGGAAGCGGTGCAGGTAGTACTGGCCGGCCACCGCGTCCCACTCCCAGTTCGACGTTTCGAAGTGGCGGAACAGCACGGGCGCCTCGGCGTAGCAGCGGTCGTCGTCGCGCCACACGTAGAAGTCGCGCTCGGGGCTGCCCTTGGCGGCCCAGCGGGCCCGCTGGAACCAGGGGTGCAGCACGCTGGTGTGGTTCAGAACCAGATCGAGCACCACCCGGATGCCCTTGGCATGGGCCTCCGCCAGCAGCCGGTTCAGGTCCTCGAGGCTGCCCAGGTCCGGGTGGATCGCCGTGAAGTCGGTGATGTCGTAGCCGCCGTCCTTCAGCGGGGAGGGGTAGAGCGGGGTGAGCCAGATGGCATCCACCCCCAGCCACTCCAGGTAGGGCAGCTTGCCGGTGATGCCGGCCAGATCGCCGATGCCGTCACCGTCGGCGTCGGCGAAGCTGCGGGGCATCACCTGGTAGATCACGCAGCCTTCCCACCAACGCACCTGGGGATCGGGCATCCGGGAACGGCGTCTTGGCTCTCTGCATCGGGTCTAGGCGGCTCCGCCGGGCGGCGCCAAGAGCGCCGTGCAGGCAGGTCGGTGTCAGAAGGCCGGTGTCAGCAGCGCTCTCCGGTGGCCTGGCGGAAGCGGTGTTCATGGCGGGGCTCCCAGCCCAGCTGCAGCGCATCGCCGATCACCTGGCTGCCGTCGGTGGTCCAGCGCAGCTCGCCGTGGCGGCTGGCCAGGGTGAGCTGCTGGCTCGCCCCGTGCCACTCCCGGCTCAGCACCTGCACCGGCAGTCCCCCCTCGGCCACCGGATGGAGGTGTTCGGGCCGGATGCCGAGCACGGTGCCGTCGTCCATCGGCAGCAGGTTGATCTGGGGGCGGCCGATGAAGCTGGCCACCACCACGTTCGCCGGCCTGCCGTAGAGCTCCTGGGGGGTGCCGCACTGCTGCAGCCGTCCGTCCTGCAGCACGGCGATGCGGTCGGCGATGCCCATCGCCTCCTGCTGGTCGTGGGTCACGTACACCACCGGCGCCTGGCCGCCGCAGAGGATCGCGCGCAGCTGGGGCCGCAGCTCCTCGCGCAGCTGGGCATCGAGGTTGCTCATCGGCTCGTCGAGCAGGAACACCCGCGGTTCCCGCAGCAGGGCCCGGGCCAACGCCACCCGCTGGCGCTGGCCGCCGGAGAGGTCGGCCGGCCGGCGATCGCTGAAGCCTTCGAGCTGCAGCATCGCCAGCACCCGGGCCACCGACTCCTCCCGCCGCTGCCGAGGCACGCCCCGCAGCTCCATGCCCAGCGAGAGGTTGCGCGCCACGCTGAGGTGGGGATAGAGCGCGTAGCTCTGGAACACCATCGCCACCTGGCGGCGGCCGGCCGGCACGCACGTCATGTCGCGGCCGCCGATGAGGATCCTTCCGCCATCGGGCCGGTCGAGCCCGGCGATCAGGCGCAGGATCGTGCTCTTGCCGCAGCCGCTCGGCCCCAGCAGGGCCAGGCATTCACCGGCCGCCACCGTCAGGTCGATGCCCGCCAGGATCAGCCGCTCCCCGAGGCGGCGTTCCAGGCCCTCCAGGCGCAGGGCGGGGGCGGCCGCAGCGGCGGCGCTGGCGACGGCGTTGCTCAACCCGGTGCTCTTCATCCTTTGATCGCTCCCTGGGTCAGGCCCGCCACGATCTGGCGCTGGAACAGCAGCAGCAGGGCCAGCAGCGGCACGCTGCCGAGCACGGTGGCGGCGGCGAAGGCGCCGTAGGGCACGGTGAACACCGAAGACCCGGCGATCCGGGCCATCGCCGGCGCCAGGGTGAGCAGGTCGCTGCGGCTCAGCCAGGTGAGGGCGATCGGGAACTCGTTCCAGCTGAACAGGAACACCAGCAGGCCCGTGCTCACCACGGAGGGCCCCATCAGGGGCAGCAGGATCCAGCGCAGCCGCTGCGGCAGGCTGAAGCCCTCCAGCACCGCGTTCTCCTCCAGCTCCTGCGGCAGCTCGGCGAAGGCCGCCTGCAGCAGCAGCAGGGCCAGGGGCAGGGAGAGGCCGGCGTAGGGCAGGCAGAGGGCCAGCAGGTTGTTGGCCAGGCCGAACTGCCGCGCCACCTCCAGCAGGGCGAGGAACAGCAGCACGTAGGGGAACACGGCCGCCGCCAGCAGGCCGCCGCCGATCAGCAGCCGCAGCACCCCCTGACGGCGGCTGAGGGCATAGGCGCAGGGGATGGCGAGCACCAGGGTGAGCAGGGTGCTGAGAGCCCCCACCACCGTGCTGTTGAGCAGGTAGCGCCAGAAGGGGGGATCGCCGCTGAGCACGGCGCCGTAGTTGGCCAGGGTCCAGCCGCGGGCGAGGCCGCCGGCGCCGGCCAGCAGCGCTTCCGGGGTGCGCAGGGAGGTGTAGAGCTGCCAGAGCATCGGCCCGAGGCTCCAGAGCAGCAGCAGGGCCACCAGGGCGCTGCGGCCGAGGGATCCGGTCGTGGATGCGGACGCGGGTTGTGATGCGGAGGGATGGGACGGAGTCATGACGGCGAGCTCCCGGGTCGGCGCTGGCTGAGCACCAGCAGGGCGGCGCCGGCCAGCAGCAGCACGAACATGCCGAGCATCACGGTGGCGCTGTAGCCGAAATCGAGGAAGCGCATGGCATTGAGGTAGGCGTAGAGCGCCAGGCTCTCGGTGCTGCTGGCCGGGCCGCCGCCTGTGAGCACCACCACCAGATCGAACACCCCGAGCGCCTGGGCCAGGCGGAACAGCAGCACGATGAAGATGTAGGGCTGCAGCAGCGGCAGGGTGATGCGGCGCAGGGCCTGCCAGGGAGAGCCGCCCTCCAGGGCGAAGGCCTCGTAGAGATCGGCCGGGATCATCTGCAGGCCGGCCAGCAGCAGCAGGGCCACGAACGGCGTGGTCTTCCACACGTCGGCGAACACCACCGCCAGCCAGGCCAGCTGGGGGGAGGCGAGAAACGGCACGGTCGGCAGGCCCAGCAGCTGCAGCAGGCCGTTGATCGGGCCGTTGGGGTCGTTGAAGATCCAGCGCCAGCCCAGGGCCATCACCGTGGTGGGCAGGGCCCAGGGCAGCAGGGTGAGGCTGCGCACCACGCCCCGGCCGCGCCAGCGCTGGTGCAGCAGCAGGGCGATGCCCAGGCCGAGCACCAGTTCCAGCCCCACCGACACACCCGCGAAGCGCACGGTCTGGAGGGCGTCCTGCCAGAAGCGCCCGTCGCCCAGCAGCCGCTCCCAGTTGGCCAGGCCCACCGGCACGGGCTTGAGGCCGGTGAACACCGACTGGGCCTGCAGGCTCAGGCCGGCGTAGTCGAGGATCGGCCAGAGGAACACCGCCAGCAGCAGCAGCAGGGCGGGGGCCATCAGGGCCAGGCTCAGCAGCGGGTTCATGGCGCCACCTCCTGCTTTTCTGGCTGCTTCTCTGACAGATCCTCTGGCTGGCGCTGGCCGCTGGCTTCCAGCAGCTGCCGGCTGGAGCGGCCGGCGCGGGCCATGGCCCGCTCGGGGGGCGTGTCGCCGGTGATCACGCCGCTGAGCTGGCGCTGCACGATGTCGCTGAGCTGGGCATAGCCGGGGTTGATCGGCCGCAGCACGGCCTCCTCCAGGGCGGCGCGCAGCACCGGCAGCAGCGGGCGGCGCTCCACCAGTTCTGGATCGTCGAACAGGGCGGTGAGGGTGGGGGTGTAGCCCCAGCGCTCCACCAGCTGCCGCTGGCTGGCCTCGCCGGTGAGGGCCTGCAGCACCTGCACGGCCTCGGCCGGGTGGCGGCTGCCGGCGAGCACCGAGAGCCCCCAGCTGCCCTGGGTGGCGCCGTGGGGCTCGCCGGGCTGGGCCACCATCGTGGTGACCCCCACCCGGCCGGCCACGCGGCTGCCCGGGCCCTGCAGTTCCTGCCAGGCATAGGGCCAGTTGCGCAGGAAGGCGGCCTCACCGGCCTCGAAGCTCTGCAGCGCTTCCGGCTCGGCGAAGTTGGCCACCGCCGGCGGGCTCACGCCACTGTCGACCAGGCCGCGCAGCCAGGCCGCCGCTTCGCTGGCCGCGGCGGTGTCGAGCCCGAAGCCGGGCCCGACGGGCCCCCAGGCGCCCCCGAAGCCGTGCAGCACCTCGAGGAACACGCAGCTGAGGCCCTCGTACTGGCGGCCCTGCCACACGTAGCCCCAGCGCACCTGGCCCTGGCGCTGCAGCTCCTGCGAGGTGGCCACCAGTTCGGCGGGGGTGCGGGGCGGGGCGTCCATCAGGTCGGTGCGCCAGTAGAGCAGGCCCATGTCGGCCACCAGGGGGAGGCGCCAGAGCTGGCCGTCGATGCGGTTGCCCTCGCGGGCGCCGGGGGCCAGCGGAGCCAGGGCGTCGGGGCCGAGCCTGTCGTCGAGGGGCAGCAACCAGCCGGCGGCGGCGTACTTGGCCGTCCAGGTCACGTCCATCAGCAGCAGGTCGTAGGGGCTGTCGCCCAGCAGCAGGCTGCTGATCGCCAGGTCCGACACCGATTCCGTCTCGAAGGGGCCGCGGGTCACGGCGATGCGCACGTCGCGGTGCTCGCGGTTGAAGGCGCTCACCAGCTCGGCGGTGGCATCGGCGAAGGGAGCCGGCATCAGCACCTGCACCGTCACCGGGGAGCGGGCCCACACCCGGCCGCCCCAGATCAGGCCTGCTCCCATGAGGGCGAAGGCCAGGCCGAGGGCCAGCACCTGCCCCAGGCGGCGGGCCCGCCGTGTCCGCCGGCCGGCCGGGATCAAATCGCCCGCAGGGCGCCGAGTTCCTGCTCGGCCCAGTGCTGCACCGTGAATTCCTCCACGGCCTCCGACATCGAGGCCATGCGGCGCACCTGCTCGTCCTTCGGCATGGTCAGGGCGGTGAGGATGGCTTCGTCCATGCTCCTGTGGGAGTAGGGGTTGGTGATCACCGCGTCCTCCAGTTCCACCGAGGCGCCGGAGAATTCCGAGAGCACCAGCACGCCGTCACGGCCCTGGCGGGCGGCCACGTATTCCTTGGCCACCAGGTTGAGGCCATCGCGCAGCGGCGTGATCCAGCACACGTCCGACTGGGTGAACCAGGCCACCAGCTCGTTGTAGGGGGTGCGGCGGGTGGAGAGGCGCACGGGGGTCCAGTCGATGCGGCCGAAGCGGCCGTTGATCCGGCCGGTGATCTCCTCCACCGAGCGCTGGATGTCCTCGTAGATGCGCATGCCGCTGGCGGCGGCCACGCAGGCGAGGAACAGCTCCACCCGGCCGTGCCATTCGGGGTTGTTCTCCAGCACGCGCTCGTAGGAGAGCAGCATGTCCTCGTTGCCCTTGGTGTAGTCCACCCGGGAGGCCGAGATGATCAGCTTGCGACCGGCGTGCTGCTCGGCGATCTGGGCCGCCATGACGCGCACCTCCTCGGAAGCGACGATCTCGCGGATCACGTCGGGCGAGGTGCCCACCGGCGAAGCCTGGATGTGAACGCGGCGGCCGTTGTGCTCCAGCCAGGGCATCACGGTGGGTTGGGCCAGGGCGCTGCCGAAGTGGCGGAACTTCTGGGCCACCGGCACCGGCTCGCCGCAGCGGGCGCCGCGCAGGTTGATGGCGGTGCGGGAGAAGTTGTCGGCGTAGCGGGGGATGTGGAAGCCCACCAGGTCGCAGCAGAGCAGGCTGTCGAGAATTTCATCCCGCCAGGGCAGGATGCTGAACACGTCGTTGGAGGGGAACGGCGTGTGGTGGAAGAAGGCGATGCGCACATCGGGCCTCAGCGCCCGGATCTGGGCCGGCACCAGCCAGAGGTTGTAGTCGTGCACCCAGATGGTGGCGCCCTCGGCGGCTTCCTCGCAGGCGGCGCGGGCGAAGGACTGGTTCACCTCCTCGAAGGTGGCCCAGTCGGAGTTGTCCACACTGAACAGCCCCGGGAAGCTGTGCAGGATCGGCCAGAAGGACTCCTTCGAGGTGACGTGATAGAAGCTGGAGATCTGCTCTTTGGTGAGCGGCAGGCGCCGCAGCGTGAACGGATTGGTGGAGGGAACCGTGAGGCGTTCGTCGGGCGCGGTGGCGGCCTCGGCGTCTTCCCGCCAGGAGATCCAGGTGCCGGAACGCTCCTCCTGGAAGAGGTTGCGCAGGGTGGGGATGATGCCGTTGGGACTCTTCTGGTCCACGAACTCCACGCTGCCATCGGCCGACGGCTTCAGGTCGTAGGGGGAGCGGTGGTACACCAGCACGAAGCTGCTGCTGCCGAAGCGGGAACCCGGGACTGACCGGGACTCGGTGGCGACCGTGGTGGGATGCGCTGGCATGGCGGAGGACCTCAGAGATCGGTGGAACGGCTGCGCCGGTTGCGCCGATTGCAGCGGATCTGCACGCCCGGCTGGATGCCGTCTGGCCAGGAGAATCCTCAACGCTGGTGCCGGAACGACCGGAGAGCGGGCAGCGCGAACCGGTAAGGGCGCTGAGAGCCGAGGACTACTGGCGAAAGCTTGAAAGCCTCATGCCTGGCCAGGAATTGGGCCGGGAAATGGATCCGAAGTTTGCGGGCAGTTTGTGTAAGCAGACGTGCGAAAGCTTTCTGATATTAACTCATTAGGGCCTAGTTTGTCAAACTTGTTTCGATCTGTCGGGGATTCAATCGATCGGCGTGTGAATTGTCGGGTTGCTGATGCAGGCAGAAAAGACCTTGATGCGGCAGGGTTTTGCTCCGGCTGCTGCGCTGGGGATGCAGGGGGACGGCGTGGGGGCTTTGCTGCTTGCCGCTGGTCCGGTCGCCGGCCTGGGATTTCCGATGAAGAAGGTTTGCAAAACGATGTCGGCAAGCCCCTTGGGAAAGGGGATTGGCCCTTCGCGCCTAGCCTTAAGGCAACCATATCTCGCGAGGGAGGGTGCCAATGGCTACGAAGTTTTTCACGCCAGGGCAGAACGCTTTGCGGGCCACGTCCAAGGCTGATGTGTTTGTGGCTTCATTGAGGGGAGCAAAGTTCAGGGATGCCGATAGCATCATCAATTACCGATCCAACGATTGGATTGATCTGCCCGGATCCTGGGGGGCGGGCGGCAATGGAGCCACGATCAGGGGCAGCCTGTTCACGGCCTCTTTCCGTGACTCTCTCTCCCGCTCCATCGCGGCAAACCTGAGGGTGGGCGAAGCCGGTGTGTTCACCTTGAAGGCGGGCGGAGGTTGGCCAAAATCAAAGGTTTTGTACTACAACCGAGGATCCTCAGGTGTTGATGTTGGCAAGGATCTGCTCGTGATTCTCAGGGATTACGGCGGAAGTGTGAATATCTTCTGATCGCCCAGGCTGGCCTGTGGTTTTGGGCGTGGCTTGGGTCGTCGCCTTCGGGTCTGACGCTGGGCAGGCAGGCTCCACCTTGTTCCTTCCCCGCTGATGCATCAGGGCAGCGCGAGGCTGGGGAGGGATGATCGGAGGCGGACCGCTCCCTCGCCCCGGCCAACGAGCCGCCGCCGCCTTCCATGCTGCGTATCGCCCAAGCCCTTGAAGCCCAGCTCGTGGCGGCCCTGGAGCGGGCGTTCCCCGAGGCGGCCGCCTCGGCACGGGAGGCGGGCACCCCCCTGGACCCCCAGCTGGCACCGGCCAGCAAGCCGGAGTTCGGCGACTTCCAGGCCAACGGTGCCCTGCCGCTGGCCAGGCCCCTGAAACAACCGCCCCGGGCGATCGCCACGGCGATCGTGGAGCAGCTCAAGGCCGATCCGGCCTTCGCCGACCTCTGCGGCGAGCCCCAGATCGCCGGGCCGGGCTTCATCAACCTCACCCTGCGGCCGGAGCGGTTGGCGGCGGAGGTGGCCGGGCGGCTGGGCGATCCGCGCCTGGGGGTGCCCAGCTCAGAGGGGCCCGGCGGTGGCGCGCCGGCGCCGGTGGTGGTGGATTTCTCCAGCCCCAACATCGCCAAGGAGATGCACGTGGGGCACCTGCGCTCCACGATCATCGGCGACGCGCTGGCGCGGGTGCTGGAGTTCCGCGGCCACCCGGTGCTGCGCCTCAACCACGTGGGCGACTGGGGCACCCAGTTCGGCATGCTGATCACCCACCTCAAGCAGGTGGCGCCCGAGGCCCTCACCACCGCCGATGCGGTGGATCTGGGCGATCTGGTGGCCTTCTACCGCCAGGCGAAGGCCCGCTTCGACGCCGACGAGACCTTCCAGGCCACCTCCCGCGAGGAGGTGGTGAAGCTCCAGGGGGGCGATCCGGTGTCGCTGAAGGCCTGGGGGCTGCTGTGCGAGCAGAGCCGCCGCGAATTCCAGAAGATCTACGACCGGCTCGACATCCGCCTCAATGAGCGGGGCGAGTCCTTCTACAACCCCTACCTGGAAGGCGTGGTGGCCGATCTGGAGGCCGCCGGCCTGCTGGTCACCGATGCCGGCGCCCGCTGCGTGTTCCTCGAGGGGGTGAGCGGCAAGGACGGCCAGGCCCTGCCGGTGATCGTGCAGAAACGCGACGGCGGCTTCAACTACGCCACCACCGATCTGGCGGCGATCCGCTACCGCTTTGCCCCGCCGCCGGAGGGGGATGGGGCGCGCCGCGTGATCTACGTGACCGATGCCGGCCAGGCCAGCCATTTCGCCGGCGTGTTCCAGGTGGCCCGCCGGGCCGGCTGGCTGCCGCAGGGGGCGCGGCTGGAGCACGTGCCCTTCGGGCTGGTGCAGGGGGACGACGGCAAGAAACTCAAGACCCGCGCCGGCGACACGGTGCGGCTGCGGGACCTGCTCGATGAGGCGGTGGAGCGGGCCGAGGCCGATCTGCGCCGCCGGCTGGAGGAGGAGGGCCGCCAGGAAGACGAGGCCTTCATCGCCCAGGTGGCCACCACGGTGGGCCTGGCGGCGGTGAAGTATGCGGACCTCAGCCAGAACCGGATCACCAACTACCAGTTCAGCTTCGATCGGATGCTGGCCCTGCAGGGCAACACGGCGCCCTATCTGCTCTATGCCGTGGTGCGGATCGCCGGCATCGCGCGCAAGGGGGGTGATCTGGAGGGCTCTGTGGAGGCGTCCAGCCTGCAGTTCAGCGAGCCGCAGGAGTGGGCCCTGGTGCGGGAGCTGCTCAAGTTCGACGCCGTGGTGGCCGAGGTGGAGGAAGAGCTGCTGCCCAACCGGCTCTGCAGTTACCTGTTCGAACTCAGCCAGGTGTTCAACCGCTTCTACGATCAGGTGCCGGTGCTGAAGGCGCAGCCGGAAGCCCGCCCCGGGCGGCTGGCGCTGTGCCGGCTCACGGCCGACACGCTGCGGTTGGGTCTGGGGTTGCTGGGGATTCCCACGCTGGAGCGGATGTGACCGGGAGCCCTGCCGCAGCAGGGCCTCGTTGCCCGCGGACCTTCAGGACATCCCAGAGATGAATGGGGCTGTCGATCCTCGGGGTCGGCCCGGCTACCTGGCCATCCGCAGCTGGCGGGCCAGGGGCACGAGTGAAGGTGTCGTATCTCCAAAGGCAGCTTTGACTGGCCTACACCCCGCCAGCTGAGCTCAGGTCACCTCCGCTTCGTTTCTCCCACGGGCGCTCAACTTCAGCCCAAGGGCCGTGACGACCTTCAGGATGGTGTCAAAGCTCGGGCTGCGCTCACCAGATCATGCCTTGTCGAGGCTCTCCCTGGAATGCCCGGAATCTCTGACCACCTGAGTCATCCCCTGGGCCCTTGCCATGTCGCCCAGGGCCTTGGCCATGAAGGCAGCATCTCCATCCGCCTCCTTGATGCAGGCTTCCAGGTAGGCCCCCATCTCCTCCGGTGTTCGGAGATGCTCGGCAACGGCATACGGGCTGGTTGTCGTTTTCATCTGGTCTCCTCGGTCAGGTTGGATCCAACAGAAAGGGCTCATCAAAGGCTTTCGCCTGGGAGCTCTTGTCTTCGCCAGCCAACAGGTTGATCAGGGCGCTTTCCCTCTTCAGGAAACAGACCCTGTATCCAGGGCCATCGTGGATCCGCAACGCCGACAGGTCTGCCCCGATGGGCTTGACGTCACCAGGATTGCCGCCGATGAGGCGCTCGATCCTGGCCAGAAGCCTCCCCCGGCCTCTGAGGTGGGCAATCGACTTTGGGCGGCCGGGGGCGCACGCACCGTGCGGGATTGTCCACCTCCACACACGTGGATAGGCTTTCGCAACTGGCTCTCATTCCAGGGCGTAATTGAACCAGCTGATGGACGGCGTGCTAACATAGGTTCGGTAAACTACTTATGATGAAACAATCCAAAACAGCGCTGCTTCTCCTGTCTGCAGTGGCACTTGGAGCCTGTGCTGTAACGTAGATTCCAGCAGCCAGTGCCAATCAGGAGGCACAGATTGAAGCACGCATCGAAAAGTGGGGGCGTAATTGCAAGAACGCCATTGTTCAGGCGCAGGGTTCCAATACTTCCATGGCCGATATTGAAGTCAGCCTGAGCGCAACAACCCGCACTAATATTGACGCCGGAGAGATGACACTGAAGGACATCAAGAAATACGGACTAATCTACAATTGGCAGCGCCCATTCTCCGACGGCTCAGCGCTGCGCGGCACTTGCGAAGTCGACGGTAAAGGAAACGTCGTCAAGGTCGATTGATCTTTGGGCGTGCTGTCCAGTGCTGGACAGCACGCTTCGCAGGCAGGCCACCCAACAAGTTGTCGCAGCCGCGGTCACTCCCTTGGCAGGGCTTAATCCGCTACGCCTCTCTGACGTTAACCAGGGTTGACGGAGCGCGGACGTTCCGCATTCGTCTGTGGAACGTCCGCGCTGCAGGAGAAGCCGCGACAGGCGCTGGTGCCCTGCTGTACCGCTGGATGGGCCAGGGATTGGGCTTTGGGTTGCGCTGACCTCGAGCCGAAGAAAAGGCCCCCGCAGCGGCCGGGGGTGATGTCAGTATCCCCGTAGTGGACATGGAGTGCGGGTCCAAAAACCAACTCTTCAGCACGAGACGCAAAGGTTTCTCAGCTGCTGGCCTCACCCGGGACTCGGCAGGTGAAGGGCATCCAGGGCGACTTCCAGATCTTTTGAACGCTGTCCCTGAGTGGCAGGCAAGAATAATTGGGACACAGCTGATTCATCTTGGTGGCCTGTCCACTCGAGGGGCTGGTTAGACAGCCATCTTCGCCTTGTCAGTTGCGCTGACATGAAGTTGCAAACCCAGTGCCGAGATAACCTTCAATATGGTTGCCAGTTCTGGGTTCCCCGCAGAGGACAGGGACTTGTACAGGCTCTCCCTGCCTAGACCCGCCTCACGTGCGACATGAGTCATTCCTTTGGCTTTAGCAATATCTCCAAGGGCAGCGGCTACAACCTGAGGATCTCCATCTTGAAGCGCAGCCTCCAAATATGCCGCGACATCATCGGCAGTGGTTAGGTGTGTGGCTGGGTCCCAGACACTAGTGGTTGTTTTGGTCATCGAAGCTTCCTAGAGATTTCGTGCAAGATGTTTGGCGAGGCGAATATCCTGGTCTTGGGAGCCCTTGTCCCCGCCTGCAAGGAGGACGACGATGGTCTCTCCTTGTTGTGCAAAATAAATTCGATAGCCAGGTCCGTAGTGGATTCGTAGCTCTGATACGCCCTCCCCCCTACAGGCCGAACATCGCCTGGATTGCCTAAGGAGAGACGCCTGATCCGAATGTCGATGCGAGCTTTGGCCGTCCGATCACGCAATGCAGAGAACCATTCGGCATAGGCAGATGTCTCCCGGATTTCGAGCATGCTCCCACTGTATCCCACCGGATACGACGGGCGCAACCCGCTGCTTGGCCTGTCTAACGCTCCGGTTCAGCGGCGGACCGCGCAGCGGATCGTCCGCTGCAACCGGTTGTTAGCCGATCGGCCCATAACATCTTTCAGTCAACAAACGGCGAATCCAAGTCAGTCGCCAGCACCCGCACCTCGGGATCGGCATTAAATATTGCTATGAGGTCACCATGTAACTTGACTGCCGCTTCGCGGACTCCAGTGTCGATGAACCGAAATTTCCGCCAACTCCAAACGCGGTCTTGACCTGCTCCATCTGTCACGTACAGATCCAAGTGTCCATCATCACACTCTCGCCCGTAGATGCATACACCGAAGGTGCATGGGAACCCTGCCAACTCGACCCACCAACCCCAATCCTCGCAGCAGCAAAACGGTGCGTCGTACCCGTACTCCCGCAGCCTGCTGACCAGATACTCCGCGAGTGCCTTGCCATACATACCTTCATTGACAAGTTCGTCAGACTCGCCAGGAAGAATCGGAAATTTTGAGGAGTTGACGCGGATGAATGTCCCCATTTGGCCTCCACTAGGCTAACGCTGTATAGGCGGATCCGCTAACCACGTCCCCTCTGTTTCCTGGTCAGCCTAAGCAGTCTGGCCGTGCGGCGCAATTGGCGCTAGAGCCACTGCTACAACTCTGTTCTTGCCTGCAAGCCGATGTTGTCCCGGGTTCTTTTGCGGATCCGCTATCCACCTGTTCGTCTGCATACGCTTTGGGGGTTGGGGTGACGCACCTCCTCATCCAGGTGTCGCTGAGCTGTCTGGAGGCAGCGGCCAGGGTTCAGCAGAGTGGCCGCAGATGTAGCCCCCAGATGTGAGAGTCTCGACTCGGCCTCCTCGCTGAGGGGATCGCTTCGGGAGCCCCTGAAGCAGAACGTTTAGGTTGGCCCTGCTAACGGGATGGCCATGTTCAGGGCTGCATCAGGGCAACGTCTGCACCGGCTGGTTCTGGGATGGAGCTGATCCGGTTTCTGCTGCGCACATCCGGGCGCCGCATGGCGATCGCCATCGTCACCGGCATGGTGAGTGGAGTCAGCTCAGCAGGGTTGATTGCCCTGATCAGTCGTTCCCTCCATCAACAGGAGTCGCCTGCCGGTGGCTGGCTGGTGGCTGGCTTTGTCGGCCTGGTCCTGGTGGCCCTGGCCACCAGCATCGTCTCCCAGCTGGTGCTGGTGCGTCTCTCCCAGGGGGCGGTGTACCAGATCCGGGTGAGGCTGGTGCGCCAGATCCTGAACTCTGAGCTGAGTCGCCTGGAGCAACTCGGCAGCCCACGCCTGATGGCCAGCCTCACCCAGGATGTGCATGCCATCACCGATGCGATCGAACGCATCCCATTCGTCTGCATCGACCTGGCCACCGCGGTGGGTTGCCTGGCCTACATCACCTGGCTCTCCTGGGCCGGCCTGGCGCTGATGGTGGCGCTCTGCAGCCTTGCCGGATTCACTTGCATCCGGTTCGTGCGATGGGGCGAGCGCTGGCTGATGCGCGCCCGTGACGAAGAGGACCACCTGTTCCGCCACTTCCGGAGCACCACCGAGGGCATCAAGGAGCTGAAGCTCCATCAGCGCAGGCGCATGGCGTTTCTGGACGAGCAGGTGGAGCCCACCGCGCAGCACTTCAGGGATCTCAGCATCCGCGGGCTCAACTGGTTTGCCGTGTCATCGAGCGTGGGCAAGCTGATCTTCTTTGTGGCGGCGGGGATCATCCTCTTCGCCCTTCCTCAGTTGGTCGCATCCAGCCGCGAGCTGATCTCCAGCTACATCCTCACCTTCACCTTCATGATGTTGCCTGTTGACAACATTGTGAACAACCTTCCCTATCTCTCACGCTCGAATGTGGCCCTGAGGAAAATCAATGCCCTCGGTCTCTCGCTTTCGTTGCACCCGGAACCTTTGGCCGGCAGCGAGCCGCAGCAGGAGGCCTGGCGGGTGCTTCGGCTCGACGGCGTGGTGTACCCCTACCGCAGCGGCGAGGATGAGGACACGTTCACCCTCGGTCCGCTGGATCTGACGATCAGACGCGGGGAGGTGCTGTTCCTGATCGGAGGCAATGGCAGTGGCAAGTCCACCCTGGCGAAGCTGATCACCGGCCTGTATGCGCCTGAGCGGGGAGAGGTGCGCATCGATGGCCTCCTGATCGATGACGCCAACCGTGAGTGGTACCGACAGCATTTCTCCGCCGTGTTCGCTGACTTCCACCTCTTTGAGCAATTGCTGGGACTGGAGCATCGGCAGCTGGACCGCCAGGCGGCCCACTATCTGCACAAGCTGCGGCTCACGCAGAAGGTGAGGGTGGAGAACGGCAGGCTCTCCACCCTCGAGCTGTCCCAGGGGCAGCGCAAGCGGCTGGCGCTGCTCACCGCCTACCTGGAAGACCGGCCGATCTGTCTGTTTGATGAGTGGGCGGCCGACCAGGATCCACTGTTCAAGGACCTGTTTTACCGGGAGATTCTGCCGGACCTGCAGAGCAAGGGAAAAACCGTGATCGTGATCAGCCATGACGACCGCTACTTCGACAGCGCTGACCGCCTCGTGAAGCTCGAGGAGGGCAGGATCCTCAGCGACACCAGCCGCAGGCCACCCCACGGCGGGGGGCCAGCACTCATGAGCGAGATTCCCTGATCCGGCCGCCGCTGGTGAGGATCAGCCGCCGGCCGCCCCAGGTCACGTCGGCACCGAACCAGCTCACCAGCCACACCAGGGCGCTCACCAGATCACGCACGGGGGCCAACCAGAGCAGCCGCATGGCAGCAGCGTCCTGCAGCAGGCGAACACCCACCACCCATCCGAGCGCATACCGGAGCCCCCAGGTGAGCAGCAGCAACGCCACCGCTGGTGATGTCGCCCCTGCGAGCAGCAGCACCACAAAGCTGGAGAGGGTTCCGTAGGTGAACACCAGCCCCAGCGTTCCCCAGGGACGTGAGAAGCGGTTGCCGCGCGCCCAGCGCAGCTGGTGCTGCAGCATCTCTCTGAAGCTGGCCGTGCGGAGGGCATGGTCCACCACATGCTCGGAGAGCACCACCTGGAATCCGGAGCGGGCGGTGCACTGGCCCAGCTTGAAGTCGTCCGCCAGATAGTGGGACACCAGCGGCAGCCCACCGAAGCCATCCAGCACCCGGCGGCGGATCACGATCGTGGCACCGAAGGCGAAGGCCATGCCCTCGAGTTGCCGCGCCACCAGAACGGAGGGAAAGAATTCGGTGGAGGTGGCCAAGGCTTCAAAGGCGGCGATCCACGTGGCGGGGCGGGTGCGGTACATCGTGGTCACCAGACCTACCCCTGGATCCTGCAGTGGCTGCACCACCCGATGGAGATAATCCGGTGCCACCCAGATGTCACTGTCGGCAAACACCAGGATCGAATGCTTGGCCTGCGCCAGGGCATGGGCCATGTTGTTCACCTTGGGATTGGCACCACCGTGATTGGCACCACCGTGAGTGGTGCCATCGCGGTGGTCGCTGATCACAAGGGCAAGATCCCGCTCGGGGTAGCGCCGGATCAGCTGCTCCACCAGGGCGACAGCCGGATCCGCCGCCGAACGCACCGCGAAGATGATCTGCAGACAGGGATAGGTGAGCTCACAGAAGCTCGACAGGGCCTCATCTGTGCTGGGTTCCACCCCGTGCAGCGGTTTCACGATGGTCACCGGAGGCTCGAACCGACGGTTGGGCGGGGGTGCGGGCTGCAGGAACCGAACGGCGGCCGAGAGCGCCAGGAGGTAGTAGACGATGGCCGTCACGGTGATCAGCAGGGATGGGGCCAGGGCCAACCCCAACAGCACGGACGAGCGGTTCTCCAGCAGGGCGTCGGAGGCCAGCATTCAGAGCTCGGGGAAGCGGACGCCCTGAAAACGGCAGGATGCAAGCAGGTGTCGGATGGAGGGGCTGGTGAGGGCCTGCAGCTCCAGCGGACCATCTCCGCCACTGTCGGATGCCGATGCCCCCGCCTCCTCCAGGCTGGGATGGGCATAGATTTCCACCCTGTTGGCCCGGATCAGCGGAATCAGGCGGCTGAGATAGGCCTCAGTGATCCGGCCGGAATGCAACCAGCCATAGACCCGATCGGCATAACCGATTCCATGGGCCGACAGCTGCGTCACACCATGGGCACGCAGGAGCCGGAAAATGCCCCACAGCAGCAGGGCGCCAGGGCCGGTGCGCGAGCCGGTGGCGCGATGTACGGAGAGCTCCTCGAAAGGCAGGCGGATGAACCGGATCCCGAACTCCTCGGCGAGCGCGATCAGGCATTGCAGCACATACGGGTGCACATGGTTGTGCAGGTGGCCATCCACATGGGTGAGCGGCAGACCGGTGTCCTTGAAGCGCTGCAGCTGGGCCCGGATCTCCAGCAGCAGCTCACGCCGAGCGGCCCGGCTGAACTGATAGCGCAGACCCACCCGCACGGGCTGATCCGGGAACCGACCGTTGGCATCCACCAGATGGGGGATGTGTGCCGGCGGCAGAACGGCCCGTCCCGTGCCCACCACCAGGTGGAGGCCAACGCCGAGGGAGGGATGCTGTCGGGCCAGCTCGACGGCTTCGGCGAAGGCGTCTCCAGTCACCATCAGGCTGGCACTGGTGAGTACGCCGTTGGTGTGGGCCTGGATGATGGCCTGGTTGACGGCGTGGGAATGACCGAAGTCATCCCCATTGATCACCATCCTGCGACCGACTGTGAGCCGGGCTGGATGTGCTGCAGCTGTGGGCAACGGCACCGCGAGGCGAGGCCCCCTCAGCGGGCTGTCGCTGCCAGATGGGCAGCCGACTGCTGGTTGCGTCGCTCCCGCAGGTAGGCAAAGAATTCCCGGCCTTCCCGTAGACGTCGGATCAGCATCTGGCGATCGGTGACCATCTCGCGAACGATAGGAAGGATCGCCTTGGGTCTGAAATAGAAGCGACGATACATCTGTTCGACCGAATCTTCGATCTGGGTGCCAGACAGGGATGGATAACTCAATGTGGAGGTCTGGATGCCGGATTCGGCCACGAGTGAGTCGTCGGAGAACCAGCCATTCTGCTGGGCCTCGGAATAGAGCTGGGTACCGGGATAGGGTGCAGCGATGGAAACCTGAATGGTATGGGGGCTGATGTCGCAGGCGAAGCGAATCGTTTCTTCAACGGTTTCTGGCGTTTCGATCGGCAGGCCGATGATGAACGTGCCATGAACCAGGATCCCGAGGCGTTTGCAGTTTTCCATGAACTTGCGCGCCACCTCGAGCTTTACCCCTTTGTTGATGTTGTCGAGGATCTGCTGGTTGCCCGATTCAAAACCCACCAGCAGAAGCCGAAGGCCATTGTCCCTGAGGGTTTTGAGGGTGTCGTAGTCGAGATTGGCTCGTGCGTTGCAACTCCAGGTGAGCTTCAGCCGTTTCATGTGCTTGCTGATCTCAATGGCCCGCTGCTTGTCGATCGTGAAGGTGTCATCATCGAACATGTACTCGCGGACACGATCACCAAAGATCGCTTTGGCTTCCTCCATCTCTCTGCCGACAACCTCAGGGCTCTTCGCTCGGTACTGGTGCCCTCCGATCGTCTGCGGCCAGAGGCAGAAGCTGCACTTGGCTGGGCAGCCACGGCCGGTGTAGAAGGAAACGTAGGGATGCAGGAGATAGCCGATAAAATACTTCTGGATATCTAAATCGCGCCCATAGGTTGGCAGCACGCTGGGCATGCTGTCCCAGTCATGGATGAGCTCGCGATCGGGGTTGTGGATGACCTCACCAGAGCTGTCGCGATAACTCAGCCCAGTAATCTGCTGCCAGGGCAAGGCCTGGGCGAGCTCCTGGCAAGTGTAATCAAATTCATGGCGACAGACGAAGTCGATGACAGGGTGATCGCGGAGCGTCTGGTCTGGAAGAACGGCCACATGCGCTCCGATGAAGCCGATCCTGGTATGGGGTCGTCGTTCTTTGATCGCTTTCGCACATGCAACATCATTGGCGATCGATGGTGTGCTGGTGTGCATGATCACCAGGTCATAATCCTTGGCGATCGCCAGGACATCCTCAACACTCAGGTCGTGCGGAGGAGCATCCACAAGCCTGCTCCCAGGAACCATCGCGGCAGGCTGTGCCAACCATGTGGGATACCAGAACGAGGTGATCTCCCGTTTCGCTTGGTAGCGGGCGCCGGCGCCACCATCAAAGCCATTGAAGGATGGGGGACTCAGAAAGAGGGTGCGAAGCATGGTGGGCTACTCCTGGTCCAGGGCTTTGGAACCCATCACCTCTTCGATCAGCTGCATCACACGTGCTCGGCTTAGCTTGAGGTCGCCGAGGGCCATCGCCTGAAGCGTGCCGTGGGCGAGAGTCAGTGGAATCTTGCAGAAATCCAGGACAGGGCCAGTGGGAAGCTGGCGTGTGTAGGCATCAGCCAGAGAAAGATTACGATTGGCGTAGGCATTCATGAGGCTTCGGTCCCAGCCATGGGGAAAGAAGTTCGCACCACGGCTGATGTCGTCATGTTGATTCCGGAGAATATTCACGGCCTGGAGTCCCCGCCCGAACCCGATCGCCAGAGAGCGGTCAGTCTGGGTTCCGTCATGCCATCCCCAAAGATCGGAAAGCAGCAGACCCACGGAGCCCGCCACGCTGAAGGTGTATTGATTCAGCTCGGATTCGGTTTCGATCCTCCAGTTGCATTCTGCCCAGTGGGCCATGCGATCGGCCATGGCAGCCGTGGAGTCCCAGATTCGGGGGGCGATGGAGGGCGGAGCCAGCGAAGCCCACTCGCCAATCCTGAGGGAAACCTCAGGAAGTTCCGCGTCATGCTGTTCGAGACCTTGGCCAAAGGATGCGGCGCTGTGTTCATCGACTCCCGCCTGGACGTTGAGGCTGATCCGACGCAGCAGCAGGGCCTTGGTCGCGTTATCGAGCTCAGGGTGATCTTCAATTTCATCGATGGCCCGCAGACAGAGGTAGGCTGCACACACCGCCTCAAGCAGACCGTCCGGCAGGCGGCGGATCGGGATGTAGAAGGTGCGGCTGGTCTCTTTCAGTGTCTCCAGGGCCTCGGAACGCAGGGTCATGACACGGTCAGCTCAGGAGGGGGAGATACGGAACGGCTGAAGGCATGGATTGAGAGATGGCCTTGAAGCAGTGGCCCCTCAGCGAGCGAGGCCAAGCACGCTGCCCAAGGCCCGCTTCATATTGGCTGGTTGCATGGCATCCACAGCTGCTGTGGGCTCGTAGCCGCAATGGACCATGCAGTCGGCGCACTTTGGATTGCCACTGGCATGGCCGTACTGATCCCAATCAGTAGAATCAATTAATTCCTGGAATGTTTCATAATGGCCTTCGTTGAGCAAGTAGCAAGGCTTCTGCCAGCCCAGGACGCTGTAGCTCGGACTGCCCCAAGGGGTACATTCGTAGTCTTTATCCCCCGTCAGGAAGTCGAGGAAGAGAGGGTTGTGATTGAAGTTCCAGTGCTTCTCGCCTGATCGGAACGGTGCCAGGATGGCCTTGAACAGTTGCTTGGTTTGTTCTCTGGCGAGAAAGTGGTCTTGATCTGGGGCCCACTCATAGTTGTAACCAGGGGATACCATCATGCCGTCAACGCCGAGTTCTTCGAGAAAGTCGAAGAGGGCCTGAATATCTGCCGGGTCAGTCCCCTTGAACGTGGTGGTATTGGTGGTGACCCTGAAGCCTTTCTGTTTGGCAGCCTTGATGGCGGAGACGGCCGTTTCAAAGACTCCTTGTCGGTCCACACAGCGGTCATGCAGGGCCTGCATGCCGTCAAGATGAACACTGAGGGTGAAGTATGGCGATGGTTTGAACTTGTGAAGGCTCTTCTCGAGCATCAGGCCATTGGTGCAGAGGTAGACAAATTTCTTGCGAGCTACCAAGCCCTCCACAATGGCGTCAATCTGCGGGTGCAGAAGCGGTTCTCCCCCGGGTATGGAAACAACAGGGGCGCCACACTCCTCCACGGCGGCAAAGCACTGTTCCGGGCTCAAATTCTGTCGAAGGATCTCGGCAGGATGCTGAATCTTGCCGCATCCTGTGCAGGCCAGGTTGCAACGGAACAGCGGTTCAAGCATCAGTACGAGCGGATAATGCTTTCGCCCGCTGATGCGCTGGAGCATCAAGTATTTGCCGACCTCAAGAGCCTGCTTTAGGTGGACCGCCATGACAGGAACCGATGGGTCAGTGCTTGCAACGGTGTCGCAGGCCTTTCACTGGACATTTTAGCATCGTTGCTTGGGGCGGCCATTTGCTGAATTCCAATTCTGGGCTCGCTTCCACGCTGCTGGGTGTTCAGTGGAAGCCTGGGGATCTGTGGGCTGATCCCGATTCATGACTTCTGAACATAGCCATGCTGTTTGAACCATCCAATCGCTCTCTCGACCGCCGCTGACAGATCCGACTGCGGCAGACCCAGTTCGTGCACAGCCCGGGAACTGTCGTAGTGCATCCACTGCCTGGACATGCGCACACCATCCACCGCTATCGATGGCGTGACCCCAAACTTTGCAAGAATGTCTTCCTGCACGCGCGCGGTCAACAGCGGAATCCAGTACGGGATACGGCGCGATGGACTGGCGATGCCAGTGTGCTTGGACAGCAGGTCGAGCAGGGTCTTGAGCGTCATATTCCGATGGCCAAGGATATAGCGGCGCCCGGTCTTTCCCCTTGTGAGGGCCAACAGGTGTCCCCAGCACACGTCATCCACATCAATGATATTGAGGCCGGTATCAAGGTAGAAAGGCATGTTGCCCCGCAGAAATCGAAGGATGATGTCTCCGGTGGGGGTGGGCTTGCGGTCCCAGGGCCCAATCGGGGTGGTGGGGTTCACGATCACGATGTCCTGGCCGGCATCAATGGCCTGTCTTGCCTCCATCTCCGCCCAGTATTTTGATTGCTTGTACTCCCCAACCAACTGATCCACCGGCGTCTGGTGGCTTTCATTGAGTGTCTGCCCCTCTTTGCCCGCCCCGATGGCGGCCACCGAGCTGGTGTACACGACCCTGCTGACTTCGGCCCTTCTGGCCGCTGCAAGAATGTTGCGTGTGCCGAGAACATTGCTGCGCCGTAGCTGTTCTCGATCCGATTGCCAGAGAGAGTAGTGCGCTGCTACATGAAAGAGGGCATCACATCCTTTCATCGCTGACCAATTCTCAGGATCATTCAGGTCGCCCTCCACGCTTTCCATGGTGCCGCTGCCGGGCTGAAGCCTCTCCAGGTGTTCACTGTCCGCCGCAGAGCGCACCAGTGCCTTCACGTGGTAGCCCTGGTCCAGGAGAAGACGAATCAAATTGGTGCCGATGAAACCAGATCCCCCTGTCACGAAGACCTTCCGAGGCACCATGGTCCATTCCGTGGAA
>NZ_JBKKKY020000037.1:0-27418 GCF_046613545.2 Aphanothece microscopica RSMan92
GATGGCGGCACAGCGCGGCGGGCTCACGGCCCTGCAGCAGTACGGGATCGTCACCGCCAACTACTGGGCCTTCACCCTCACGGACGGGGCCCTGCGCATGCTGGTGGTGTTCCACTTCCACCAGCTCGGTTACTCCACCCTGGAGATCGCGCTGCTGTTCGTCTTCTACGAGTTCTTCGGGGTGCTCACCAACCTCGTCGGCGGCTGGATCGGCGCCCGCCATGGCCTGCGCCTCACGCTCTGGGTGGGCACCCTGCTGCAGATCGCGGCGCTGCTGATGCTGGTGCCGGTGGCGCCGGGCTGGCCCCGGATGTTCTCGGTGATCGTGGTGATGGCCGCCCAGGCCATCAGCGGCATCGCCAAGGACCTCAACAAGATGAGTGCCAAGAGTGCCATCCGCGCGGTGGTGCCCCAGGTCTCCGGGGAGGAGGCCAGGGGCGAGGCCCGGTTGTTCCAGTGGGTGGCCATCCTCACGGGCTCCAAGAATGCCCTCAAGGGGGTGGGGTTCTTTCTCGGAGGGGTGCTGCTCACCAGCCTGGGCTTCAACACGGCGGTGGCGGCCCTGGCGGCCGGCCTGGCCCTGGCCTTTCTGCTCACCCTGCGCCTGCCGGGGGAGATCGGCCGGATGAAACGCAAACCGCCCCTGGCGGCCCTGTTCTCCACGTCGCGCGGGATCAACCTCCTCGCGCTGGCCCGCTTCTTCCTGTTCGGTGCCCGCGACGTGTGGTTCGTGGTGGCCCTGCCGGTGTTCCTCGAGGCCTCCCTCGGCTGGCGTTTCTGGGAGGTGGGCGCCTTCCTGGGACTGTGGGTGATCGGTTACGGCGTCGTGCAGGGCTCCGCTCCGGCGCTGCGCCGCAGCTGGGGTCGCCCGGCGGCTCCGGGCCCGGCCGCCCTGCAGTTCTGGGCGGCTCTGCTCACCGCCATCCCCGCCCTGATCGCTGTGGGCCTCTGGCGGGAGGTGGCGCAGCCCGGGCTGGTGGTGGTGGGGGGACTGGCGGCCTTCGGGGTGGTGTTCGCCATGAACTCCTCGATCCACAGCTACCTGGTGCTCGCCTATTCCGATGCCGAGGCGGTGAGCCTGAACGTGGGCTTCTATTACATGGCCAACGCCGCCGGCCGGCTGCTGGGCACGCTGCTCTCGGGCTGGCTTTACATGCAGGGTGGGATTCAGGCCTGCCTCTGGTGCTCGGCCCTGCTGGTGGCGCTGGCCTGGCTGAGCAGCCTGGAGCTTCCAGCTCCGCGCCCCGCCGCAACAGCCCGGGCATGACTGCTATTGAGAATCGCTTGCAGAAGGAGCGGTTCGGCGGCTAGGTTGCGCCCTGCCAGCGCTCGGTGGATCTGTCGCTGTGGTCCCTGCCAGGATTCCGATCTCCGACACCCTGATCGGCAGCCTCTGGCGCGAAGCCGATTCCCTGCGCCGCCGCTCCAGCCAGGTGCTCGGGGACATGGGCCGCTGCCAGGACACCCAGCTGCTCGCCCGGCTGCGCCGGGAATTGGCCGAGCTCGAGCAACGCCGCCGGGAGTTGCTTCAGGCCGCCCAGGGCTGGCAGCGCCGGGGGGTGGCTGAGCCCCTGGGCCTGGCCCTGCTGGTGGAACTCAGCCGCCGACCCCTGCGCGCCGCCTGATGGGGCGGGCCGACCGCTCAGGCCAGGCTGGCGGGCGCGTGTTGATCGGCGCCCAGCTCCCCATCGATGATCAGCAGGGCCGCCGGCTGGTTCTGGGCGAAGCGGACCCGGCCCAGCAGATGGGCGGCTTCATGTTCGGCGGCCACCTGCCCCTCCACCAATGGATCGAGAAACACCGTGGTGCGCAGATCGGAGGAGCGCTCCGCCAGGGCGTACAGCTGCTGGAGCGAGGTGGTGACCTCGGCCTCCATCTGGAACACCGCCGCGAAGATCTCCTCGGGGGATGCCCAGCTCTGGCGGGGGGCCGGCAGGCTCTGCAGCAGCACCGTCTGGCCGCGGCTGATCAGATAGTCGGCCACCTGGCCGGCATGGGTCTGTTCGGCCTCGGCCTCCTGCCGGAGGTAGTGGGTGAACCCGCGCAGCTCGCGCTCGGCGCACCAGATCGCCATGGCGAAGTAGGCGAGGCTGGCCCGCCGCTCCATGCTGAGGTGCTCCTGGAGGGCCTCCAGAAGGGAGCCGTCCATCGGCTGGGCCATGGCCCGACCAGCGGGGCCGGTCGCCACCGGTGTCTGGGCTGCAGCGGTCGAAACAGTCACGAGGTCGTCACGACGGAGAGGTGGAGGGACCGTGGGGCGTTGGCGGGCGGCCATGGGGGTGGCGGCGCTGGACCCCTGGTCAGCCACTTTTGATCACCTTACTGCGCTTTTTCTGCTGCCCTTGTTTGGCCCACCACCCTGTCCGCTGTCGAACAACCCGTTCGAACACCCAACCGGAGGCCTCGGGGTGCCCGTGAGCGCCAGTGCGCGCCAGGGCTGGGCAGGCCAAGGGGAGAAGGGAAGGCAGCGGTAAGGTTGCGGGTTTCGGGCTGCGTGCTTGTTCATACCAAGGCTTGAGCGATCCCAGCGGACCTGGGGAATTCTGCTCCTGGTTGTTGTCTGCGTGGTGGCCTTTTTCTGGGGAACTCAGATTCTCTATCCGCTCGACAAGACCGAATCGCTGCAGCTGGATATCGCCCGCACCATGCTGGCCGAGAACAGTCCATGGCTGCCCAGGGTCAGCGGCGAGAACTACTTCGACAAGCCCCCTCTGCCGTACTGGCTGGCCTGGCCGATGTTCCGCTTTCTGCCGTCGGCGCCCTGGCTGGCCCGACTCGGGGCGGCGTTCTCCTCCACCCTCGGGGTGATCGTGACGGTGCTGTGCGTCTGGCGGTTGGGGGGCACGGCAGGGGAGAGCGGCAAGCGCCGCTGGGCCCGGGCGGTGCTGGCGGGGGTGATCCTGGCCTGTCTGCCCGGCTATGCCGCCTTCGCCCGGGTGGCGGTGCACGACAGCTACCTCACCAGCTGCCTGGTGATGGCCCTGACCTGGCTCTACGAGCTGCTGTTCGTGCCGACGGCCTCCCTGGCCCAGCGCTGGCGCCTGGCCCTGGGGGCCGGTGCCGCCCTGGGGGTGGGCTTCCTGGCCAAGGGACTGCTGGCCTGGCTGCTGCCGGCGGCGGTGCTGATCGGCTACGCCCTGCTCACCCGCCAGGGTCGGAGCTTCGGCCGCCAGGCCGGCCTGCTGGCGGTGAGTGCCGCCCTGGCGATCGCCCTGCCGCTGCCGTGGCTGCTGGCCGCCTATCGCCAGGCCGGCATGGCCTTCGTGGCCGGTTTCCTCGGCCACAGCAACTTCGGGCGGATCACCAGCACGGTGGACGACCACGCCGGGCCCTGGTTCTACTACCTGCCGGTGCTGCTGGTGCTCAGCTTTCCCTGGGGTCTGCTGGCTGTGCCCACCCGTGCCCGCTGGGCCCTGTGGCTGGGGCGGATCCGCCAGCGTGAGGCCCCGCATGAGCCCGCGACGGATCTGCAGGTGTTCGCGCTGGTCTGGCTGACCCTCACGGTGCTGCTGCTCAGCCTGGCGAGCACCAAACTGCCCCACTACATCCTCGGCTCCCTTCCCCCTCTGGCCATTCTGGTGGCCTACAACGTGCTGCCCGAGCCCCCAGCCCCGCAGGCGGCCCCGCTGGCTTCCCCCCCGAGCGGTGCGAATCCCTATGCCCGCGGGAGATCGTTCTATCGAATCCTCGGGGTGGGGACCGCGGCGGTGCTGGCGGCGCTGGCCCTGATTCCGGGCCCGGTGCTGCCGGGGGTCGTGAAGCTCGACAGGGTCTTCCCGGAGTACACCCAGGCGCTGCTGCGGCATGTGCAGGGTCCGGGCCACTGGTTGCCCCTGCTGCTCCTGGCCGCTCTGCTGCTGGCGGTGGTGCTGGGGAGCCCGCGCCGGCGTCTGGCCCTGGTGCTGGCCTGGCTGCTGGTGGCCATGCTGGCCTGGGGCTCGATCGTGCCATCCCTGGCCGGGATTTACCGCGAGCACCGCCAGAACGCCATCCTCGCCCTGGCGGACCGCGTGGCCGAGCAGGTTCCCCCCGAGGTTCCCATCTATGTGGTGGGCAAGAGCTACCACTCGGTGGCGCTGCGGACCGGCCGCCCCATCCACCGGGTGGATTCCCGGCCGGAACTGGCCGCCCATCTGCGTGCCGGCGCCGGCACGCCGGCTGGGGTCGCGGGGGGGACGGCGGTCACCGAACGCCTGGTGCTGATCGCCCCCGCCAACCGGCCCAGCTTCCAACCCGAGGCCCTGAAGAAGGAGGGCCTGGCGGTGCTCAGCCGTGAGCACCGCCAGGGGTTGACCTACCTGCTGGTGGCCTCCCCCCCGGCAGGAGAACGGGGCCCCGGGGTGCCCTGAAGCGGTTCAGCTGCCGATGCTGCCCACGGCCTTCTTGGCGGCGCTGAGCACGTTGCCCTTGAGGGGCACGTAGCCCAGATCGTCGGCCCTGTTCTGAGCCGGGCCCAGCAGGTGGAGCATGGCCTGGCGGATCTGCCCCGCCTTGGAGCCGTTGCCGCTCTTGTAGGCCAGGATCCAGGTGAGGGTGGAGATCGGGTAGCTCTCGGCGCCGGCGGGGTTGGGGTCCTCGCCCGCCAGGTTGCCATCCAGGCGGATGTTGTTCAGGGCGGCGGCTCCGCTCCTGACGTTCGGCAGCACGTACTTGCCGGCTTTGTTCTGCAGGGCGACAGCCTTGAGCTTGCCCTTCACGAAGGCCTGGTTCACGTAGCCGATCGAGCCGGGGGTGTTGGCCAGCACGCCGGCGACCCCTTCATTGCCCTTGCCCCCGATCCCGACGGGCCACTTCACGCTCTTGCCCTCTCCCACCTTGCTCTTCCATTCGGAGGAGAAGGCGGAGAGCGAATTGGTGAAGGCGAAGGTGGTGCCGCTGCCGTCGGAGCGGTGCACCACATTGATCCTGCCCTTGCCGCACTTCAGCTGATCCCAGCTGCTGATCTTGCCGAGGAAGATGTCGACGGCTTGCTTCTGGCTGAGCTTGAGATTCTTGCAGGCCGGATTGTTGTAGGCGATGGCGATGGTGCCACCCACGGCGGGGAACTGCACCACGCCCCGCTTCACCTTGGCGGCTTCCGCGGCCTTGATCGGTTCATCGGTGGCGCCGAAGTCCACGGTGCCGGCCACAAACTGGCGCACGCCGGCGCCGGAGCCGACCGATTGGTAGTTCACCCGGATGCCCTTGCTGGCGGCGGAGGCGAAGGCCGCCTGGTAGAAGGGGGCGGGGAAGCTGGCTCCTGCTCCGTTGAGGGCACTCTGGGCGAGAACGGTGCCGCCAGCCAGAGTGGCTGACACCGCGGTGACCGTGGCGAACGCGGTGACCCTGGTGATGGCGAAGGCCTTCTTGGCGAAGGTCATGGAAAAAGTCAATGAGACCAGATAATATTTAGTATCGCTCTCTCCCTGAATCATTATGGCCACGTTATAGGTGGATTAAGCCTGGAAGAAGATCTTCGTTTGTGTCCTCTTTGTGTCCTTCTGAGCCCTGTTTTGAACTTGTTCTGAGCTTGTTCTGAGCCTGTTCTGAGCTTGCTGTGAGCCTGTTGTGAGCCGGGGTTCATCGCTGAGAGCTTCAGGTGACCACAAAAAAGCCCCCCTTGCGGGAGGCTGGTGATGGGGTGTGTGGGGTGCGGATGCACCGGTGTGAGGTGTGCGTCCTGAAGAATCAGAACTTGAAGGTGGTCTGGATCACGCCACCCCAGGCATCGTCGCCGCCATTGGAGGCAACATTGCTTCCGTAGAAGAGGGACGGGGTGATCGAGATATTGTCGGTGACCTGGAACTTGTAAAAGATCTCGTACAGCCAGGCCTCGTCGTCCTCGCTCTGATCGGTGAAGGGCGGCATGCCGAAGGCGAAGCCGGCGGCGTTGCCCTTCACGAAGGCGTCGTCCCACTGGAAGCCGACCATCCACGACTGGGAGTCGGGGAAGCCGCCGCCGCCATCGTTGTAGCCGTAGCCGAGGCTGATCGAGGGGATCCAGCCGGTGTCGGTGGGCTCCCAGTAGGCGTTCACGGCCACGCTGTTGGTGGAATCACCGGAAAGCAGGGTGCCGCTGAAGTTGGGGACGCGGATCCGGGAGTTCTCGGAGCCGTAGCGGTAGGCCACGGCCGCACCCCAGTTGGGGGCCTTCACGCCGAGCTGGGCCAGGGCGTTGATGCCGCCCTCCTCGGTGAACATACCGATGGAGGAGTCAGCAAAACCACTGCTGGAGATGTAGTTGGCCGAGAAGGTGGCGTAGGGCCGCCCTTTGTCAACCTTCTGGTTCCAGGTGAAGCCGAATCCGGAGCCGGTGGCCTTGTTGTAGGTACCGGAAGCACCGGCCAGCTGGAAGTAGTCGAGAATGTTCGACTTGTAGGCGCTGGGGATGAAGGAAATGATCTCGGTGTTGCGCACCAGAGCGCCCACCGTGAGTTTGACCGAATCACCCACCGGGAAGGTGTAGAAGAGACGGTCGATCCTCACCGAATCTGCCGTGGTTGCGGCCTTGTCGAGGGCGAAGATCTGGGAGCTGCTGCCGAAGGGCAGGGAGCTGAAGTTGCCGGCGCGCAGGCGGGTGCGCAGCAGGTCCTTGCCGCTGAAGCTGGTGTCGAAGCTCAGCCGCACGTCGTAGTTGAAGGTGGTGTTATCCGGATCGGAGTCCTCCACATTGTCGAAGTCGGGCATGCCGCCGAGGATCATGCTCGCCTCGCCCTTGAGCTTGGTGGTGGTGGAGAACTGGGTGGCCTCCAGCTCGCCCACCTTGGCCTCGAGGCCATCGACGCGGCCCTTGAGGATGGCGAGCTCCTTCTCGAACTCGGCCATCAGGCGCTTGAGCTCGTCGGTCACCTCGGTGACGCGGTCGAGGCAGGCGTTGAGCAGGGCCGCCGCTTCAAAGCGGGTCATGGCCTTCTGGCCGCGGTAGGTGCCGTCGGGATAGCCGGCGACGCAGCCGTAGCGCTCGATCAGGTTGGAGAGCGCCTGGTAGGCCCAGTCGGTCGGCTGCACGTCCGAGAACTGGGAGATGCTGGTGACTTGCTCCTGGGAGGCGTACTGGTTGACGCCGTCCATGTTGAGCTCGGAAGCGGTCGCGGCCACGGGGGCCAGCAGTCCGAGCGCCGCAGGGGCGACCAGCAGTTGCTGGAAGAATTTCATCGGGTCCTCACACCGATCGGGAATGACGTCAGACAGACGTCCGGCGCAACTTATCGGATCTTCACGATTCGACCCGTGATCTCGGTGCTAGTTGGTGGTGTCCCCGGATACATCGGGCTGTCCCCCCAGCGCCCTGTCGCCGATCAGCCCCAGCACCAGGTGGGCCCGTTCGTGCCTCTCCACAAGTTCCATGGCCAGAATCCGCCACTGCGCCCAGCACGCGAGCCGCTGCTCGTCCAGGAGCTTGTCCAGCTCCGGCAGATGCCTGGCCAGGCGCTGTGAAGCCTGGCTCTCGATCGCCTGCCGCAGCACCGCCAGATCGTTCAGTTCGCCCAGCAGCTCCTGGCCCTGTTTCAGCCGGTTGATCCAGTCGAGGCCGACGGCGCCGCCCAGCGGCTGAAGGTTCTCCAGGCGGTAGCGGGCCTCCTTGATGCCCTTGCGCAGGGCATGCAGCTCCTCCACATCGCGCTGCCCCTGGGGTGCGGTGATCCGCCAGCCCCGGTGCAGCAGCAGCGTGCCGAGGCACGGCCATTGCCATTCGAGCAGCCAGTGCTGCAGCGGCTCGTCGCCGAGGGGTGTGTAGCGCGGCTGGCGCAGCCACTTCTGCAGCTGGGCGATCAGCTTGAGGTGGCGGCTGCTGTTCAACACCTCCTGAAGCTGCTGCTGCGCCTCGCCGCGTTCGCGCTGCAGCTGCTTCAGGGCCGGCTTGAGCCGGCGGATTTCCTGCTTCGGGAGCCTGGGCAGCAGCGTCTGCTCCAGCCGATCCCGCAGCACATCGAGATCCCGGGCCGCACCCAGGCGCCGCACGGATCGGGCCAGGCGTTGCACGCCGACCCCATCCGGGAGCTCCAGGGCCGGGCCGAACTGGTTGAGGCAGGTGCGCAGGCGGCGCATCGCGACCCGCATCTGATGCAGCGGCTCCGGGTCGCGGTTCTCCAGCACCGGGGCATGCAGGGACACCATCCGTTTGCAGTGCCTGTCGAGCAGCTGGTGGGCATGGGCTCCATTGGAGAGGATCGCCATGCCGTCGGTGGACCCGCCCATGGCCCAGGCCTTGCTCGAGGGTGCTACGTCGATCTTGCCTCAGCTTCGCGAGGCCCCTCCAGGGGGCTGCTCCGCTTGGATCAGTGCGGGCTCGTCCAATCCTGGAACCAGCCGCGCCGCCACAGCCACCAGGCCTGGATCGCTGCGATGGTGGCCATCAGCAGCAGCGCGTAGGGGTAGCCGAAGCGCCAGGTGAGCTCCGGGATGTGGGCGAAGTTCATGCCGTAGATGCCGCAGATGAACGTCAACGGGGCAAAGATGCTGGTGAGGATGGTGAGCGTCTTCATCACCTGGTTCATCCGATTGCCCACACTCGCGGCATAGGTCTGGGTGATCGCATCGCACTGGTGACGCAGCAGTTCGCCGTTCTCGAACAACAGCTCCACCAGGTCGGCCATTTCACGGAATCCGGCCAGGGCCGCCTCGCCCAGCAGGCGCTGGCGCTGGCTGAGCAGCGTGCGGATCTCGTGCCGCAGCGGCCAGATCAGGCTTCGGATGCGGCGCAGATTGCTGCGGTACTGAAAGGCCCGGCTCAGCAGGCGCGGGGTGGGATTCTTCAGCGCAGCCTCTTCCAGGTCATCCAGGCGGTTGGTGATCTGTTCCAGCATCGGGAAGAGATCATCCAGCACCTCATCCACCAGGAAGTGGAGGATGTCATCCAGATCGCGATCCTCGACCGCCCCCACCCGGGCCAGCAGCCATCCGGTGAGTTCGCCGAACGGCGCGCCGATCGTGGCTTCCTCCACCGTGATCAGCCGGTTGGGCAGCAGCACCATCCCGAGCTGGGAGCTGATCAGCTGGGTGGGATCGCAGGCGAACCCCAGGCGATGCAGCACCACGAGCAGGGCTTCATCGAGCCCATCCACCCGCGGCCGCTGGGGCGTTTCCAGCAGGGGGGGCAGCAGCAGCTCCGGGATGTCCAGAGCCGTCAGCATGTCGCGGATCCGCTGGGGTTCCGCCAGTCCGCTCACCCGCAGCCAGAGCGGTGTTCCCTGGCGGGCGATCCGATTCAGCGCCGCGGGGCTGGAGAGTTCCTCCAGCCGGGGCGTCTCCCCGTCGAAGACCATCACGCTGAAGTGGGTGGGCTGGTGACCGCCGTGGACGTAGAGCTGGCTCGGCACCCCCGCGGGGCGCTCCTCCATCCGGCGGGAGGTGAGGGCACCAGGGGTCGGGCGCAGCACGGCAGTTCCGCAGGGAGTCGGGGGACGGGGCCAGGCTGGGGTCCAGGGCCTCCGCCCGCCAGCAAAGGTCAGACTGACGGCCTCGGCAATCCGCTGGACCCCCCTTGCTCCAGGTGCCGGCAGATCCGCTGCAGATGCTGGCTGACCCGCCGCAGCCAGCGCATCGCCTGAAGCCGGACGGTGGCCCGATCCACATCCAGCTCGCCGGCGGCGACCTGCACCATCACGGCGTCCCGGAAGGGGTCGACCCGGCGGTGCAGCTGATGGGCGCAGGCATCGGCCAGCGAGGCGGCCCCATCCCAGCTCCCCTGCCGCACCTGGGGGATCAGGGCCTCCAGCGCCCGGATCAGCCCATCGCGGTCCGGTGCCAGGGCCTCGGCGGTCGCGACGGTGTTGAGGCGGTCCGACTCCTCTTCGCAGCGCTCGTGCAGCCGTTGCAGGTGGTCCAGGGCGTGGAGGAGGTGCAGCAGGCAGGCGCTGCCGGGACGGTGGTGGGGCTGGAGGTTGATCTGGTCCAGATACAGCTCCAGGTGATCGAGGTCCGCCTGCAGCACGGTCAGCTGCTGGGTCGCTGAGCCGCCGGCGGAGGGCGAACGCCGCAGGCCGCGCAGCAGCATCTCCAGCAGGGCCAGAAAGGTCTGCCGCAGGGCGGTGGTGGCCTGAGCGATGGCCATGGCGGGATCGAGGGGCGGCACGTCGGCCAGCTCGTCGACGGGACGGTCCGGACCGGGGCGCACCAGGCGACGGATCAGGGCGGCGAACGGGGCGCTGAACGGCAGAACCAGCAGCACCCCCGCCACGTTGAAGCCGGTGTGGAAGGCCGTGAGGGCGAACTCCGGATCCCGCGCCATCACGCCCGGCCACCACCGCCCCAGGGCCAGCAGGTACAGGGGCAGGGCGGTGAAGGCCAGCAGGCCGGTGAACAGGTTGAAGGTGACATGGGCCACGGCCGTGCGCCGCGCCGCCAGACCGGCCCCCATGGCGGCGATCAGGGCGGTCACGGTGGTGCCCATGTCCATCCCGATCACCAGGGCGCAGGCCTGGGGGAGGGAGAGGGCGCCGGCGGCGATTGCCGCCAGGGTGGTGGCGACACCCGCACCGGACGACTGGGTGATCACCGTGGTGAGCAGTCCGAGCAGCAGCAGCTGAAGCCGCCCCGACGGCAGGGCGGCATCGAAGCGGGAGGGATCGAGCAGGAGACCATGGCCGGCCATGGCCTCCTGCAGGCCCCCGATGCCGATGAACAGCAGGGCGAACCCCGCCAGCGCCAGGCCGGCCTGGGCCTGGCGTCCGCGGCCCAGCAGGCGCAGGCAGGCCCCCACCAGCACCAACGGGAGCATCAGCATCTCCAGGTTGAGCCTGATCCCGAGCAGGGCGACCAGCCATCCCAGGCCGGTGCTGCCCACGTTGGCGCCGAGGATGATGCCCAGGGAGGCCTGGAAGCTGAGCACTCCGGCGCTCACGAAGCCCACGGTCGTCACCGTGGTGGCGCTCGAGGACTGCACCAGGGCCGTGGCCAGCGCCCCGCTGCAGGCCCCGGTCCAGGGCGAGCGGGTGAAGCGCAGCAGGGATTGGCGCAGCCGGTTCCCCGCCAGGCTGCGCAGGCCCTCGGTCATCAGCGCCATGCCGAGCAGGAATAGGCCGAGGCCGCCTGCGGCGCTGAGCACGGCGCTGCCGGGCAGGCCCATGGGGCTCGCGGGGCTCAGGCCACCAGGGCGGCCGCGGCCGGTGGGCTGGGTGGGGCCTCGTGACTCGGCTGTCGCTCGACCCCGGCGATCGCGGTGGGGGTTTCGCGCCGGAAGCTGGTGAGCTTGTGGTGGGCAGCGGCGAGTTCGTCGGCGAGCACGGCGCAGGCGCGCTCGGGCATGGTGTGGTCCCCACAGGTGAACACATCCACGGCGGCGTAGCCGGACTCGGGCCAGGTGTGGATGGAGATGTGGGATTCGGCCAGCAGGGCCAGGCCGGTGACGCCCTGGGGCTCGAAACGGTGGGTGATCAGATTGAGGAGGGTGGCACCAGCCCGTCGGGCTGCCGAGGTGATGGTGTCCCGGAGGAAGGCTTCGTCGTCGAGCCTGGCCTGATCACAGCCGTAGAGCTCGAGGATGCAGTGCTTGCCGACCGTGGCGGAGGGCGGGGGTGCGGGTGCGTCGCTCCATCCAGGGTGGGGGTGGAGGCTGGGCAGGCCTTGGGTCATCCAGGTGGGGTGCGTTGACGGGGGGGACCCTAGGGCGTTCTGCCGGTTTCCTCCGATGGTTTCTCCCGGCCCAGCGGTGGGCCGGGCCCGCTCAGGCGCCATCAGCCGCCACCAGCCGCCATGGCGATGACGTCGATCAGGGGGAGGAAGGGATGAGGATCAGGGTGGAAGAGGGATGAGCGACGGTACGTTGAATCCACACTGGTTGAATTGAGACTGCTCGAATTGACACTGGTTGTCATGATGAAAATGGCTGAGAGCCATGAACAATGACAGGAGAATCGGATCTGTAGTCTGCACTACTCCAGCTGATCTCTGCTTCTATTAATAGGGAAATGATGATTTGGTGAGCCTGCATGGACCGGATGCGAATGCTGTTCGAGTCAGTGGCCACCGAGGGCGTGACCGATGCCGATCGGATCCGGAACAGAATCGCCTCCAGCGGAATTGACGTTGAGGACTTCCGCCTGCGCACCACGATGGAGCGGCTGGCCCGCTGCGAAGGTCAGCCGATCGGCTTCGACGAATTTGCTGAAATCGTGGGCCCGGAGCTGCGGATGGTGAGCCGCAGTTTCAGCCGTCAGCTGGCAATTCCAGACTGGGAAGAATTCTGCAGTGATATACGCCTGATCTACGATAACGTTGCTCCTGATCGCGGCGGCAACAACGCGGATTATATCCCCATCCTTCGTGATGCTGACCCTGAGCGCTGGGGTGTGGCCTTCTGCACGGTGGATGGCCAAAGGATGAGGCTGGGAGATGTGGATGTCTTCCACTCCATCCAATCGGTATCGAAGCCGTTGAACTATGCCTATGCGCTGCTCCGTGAGGGTTCAGAGTTCACCCACAGATTTGTGGGTACCGAGCCTTCGGGACGGCCTTTCAATGCTTTGGATCTTCTGCCTGATATGCGCCCGTTCAATCCGTGCGTGAATGCTGGTGCCATCATGACGGCCGGGATCATTGCATCCGGAAGTCCGGATCGAGAGGCCAGGGAGATCACGGGTGATGTCATGAACCTCTGGTCTCGGATGTGTGGAGGGATCGATGAGGTTCGCTTCAGCGAGGAAACGATGCTGTCTGAGCGGGCGACGGCGCACACCAACTATGCGATCGCCTATCTCCTGCAGGGAAGAACTGGCCTGCCAAGAGATGTCAGCCTTCACACCATGCTCGACCTCTACCTGTCGTGCTGCAGTATCGAAATGACTTCCGAAATGTTGGCCATTGCGGCCGCCACCCTCGCCAACGGGGGCGTCTGCCCGATCACCGGTGAGGAGGTTCTGCCGACCGAGGTCGTCAAGAAGACCCTGGCCGTGATGCAGAGTGCCGGCATGTATGACAACGCCGGTTCGTTCACCCTGGAGGTTGGTCTTCCGGCAAAGTCTGGCGTGGCAGGTGCGGTGCTCGTCGTCGTGCCGAACCTCATGGGCTTCGCCACCTTTTCACCGCGGCTGGACGACTACGGAAACTCAGTTCGGGGAGTCGCCTTCTGCCGGCAGCTGGTTGATCGCTTCACCTTTCACATCTACGACAGTCTCTCGGGTGGTCATACCGGCTGCAAACGGGATCCCCGTGCGTCCCAGCACGATCGAAAGGAGCGCGATCTTTCGGAGTTGCGCTGGGCCGTGGCCTATGGCGATCGCTACGCCATCAAGGTGCGCGATCTGATGATGGAGAGCATGGTGGACATCTGCCTGGCTGACGGGGAAATCATGGAGGATGAGATCCACACCATTGCCACGACCTACGCCGAGATCATGGGCCAGCCGCCCAGTCGCGAGCAACTGGACGGCTGGATTGAAAACCGCCGTGCTGCCTCAGGCGGGAACGCCCCTGCAGGCGAGCAGGCGGAGGGGCCTTTCGAGCAGCTGCTGCGGCGTTTGTCCGATGAACGCTCCACGCTCGACGACAATGGCCGGGAGGTGATTCTGGAGGCGGCCTTTCGGGTGGCCTGCTCCGATGGCAGCATCGAGGAGCGCGAACGGGCCCAGCTGCGCGGCATTGCCCGTGCCCTCGGGATCAACGAAGGTGTGCTGGAGCTGGAGATCGCCCGATTCCAGCGACTTCTCGCCCGCACCTGACCACCGAGGGCTCGTGCTGATCGCCGCCTGGGGATCAGCACGGCTGAGCGAGATCAGGATGTCAGCGGTTGCGCTCCATGCTGAGGGCGAGCATCAGCGTGGGCTCAACTGATGTCCTCGACCAAGGTCCACCAGGTCGTCTTCATGAAAAAATCTTCATCAACATTCTCAACCAGTGCGCCACCCTGGCAATTGACCAGGTCTGCTGGGTAGACCTCATAGCCGGCATCCCTGGCGATGCTGGCCTGATCATCAGCATCGGCCGCACGAGCGGAGCTGCAGATCGCTGCAAGCTCATGATCCGTGAGGATCTTCAGGGCAAATTGCCTCAGTTGTTCCAAAGACATTCGTGTGTGCCTCGGCTCACGGTCATTCTATTCAACCCCGCAAGCAGGTTCGCGACGTCAACCCGGCAAGCGTGACCCCTCGGCGTGCCTGCCGCCCTTCCGGAGCGCTCAGCTGCGCGGACGAAGCACCAGCCAGGCGACCACGAGCAGGCTGCCGGTGCTGACCAGCGTGAAGATCCAATCGGCGTAGGGAGTCCAGGGCATGGCAGCAGGTCACGGGGTACCAGGCCCCTGCCATTCTGTCGTGTCTCCTGGGTCTGCGTTGGCCTGGCGGTTCAGCGCCTGCGGTGGGCTGGACCGCCACGGCTCAGTATCACCGCGACTCCATATCAGCGCAACTCAGTGTCAGTAGGAGTTCTGCCTGAGGGCCTGGATGCGCTTCGAGCGCTCCGAGCCTTCCCAGAGCGCGGATTGCGCGGCGGAGGCTTCGTTGGCCGGAGCTGCTCGCGCGGCAAGTGCAGCGGCGAAGCGAACGACCCTGAAGACCATCACAACCATGGCCGTGCCAATCGAGAGCAGGAACTCTCCTCTGTCAGGCCTTCTGCAGATGTTTCAGCAGAACCTTTTCCTGATGATGAGTGAATGTTCCTAGCCCGCCAGAACTGGGCCAGAGGCCCCAGACGCAACCGCTCTCAGCTGTGAATGTGCAGGACATTGGCCGCATGATCGTCTCCTGAGGACAGTCTCCTGGTTGGCGTTCATATGGCGCTGAGACGTTCCAGTGGTGCTGGAACGTTCAAGGTGCCTGTTGTTACTGAATGCCCGATCACTGCGGTCGTTTCGTGATGTGAAGCTCTTGCCTGTTCTGTTCGCTCTGAGCCCGGCTGCGATGAACAGCGCGAGATGTTCATTCTTGATCGATGGACTGCCCATGGAAGTTCTTGCTGTTGCCTTGATCTGTCTCGTTGTTGGTGTGGGGGCTGTACGCATGGGCCAGCCCTGAGTACTCCAGGCGGCTCCTGAGGGTGTGGGCTGGAGCACCGGCCTGCGGGCTGGGCCGTGCTCCAATGCGCCTGGTGTGAGGGGGGCTCGTTGGTCCGTCGCTCTGGTGATCGTGACGCCTCTCCGGCAGAAGCCTCTCCAGCAGAGGCCTTTCCGGCGGAGACCTCTTCGCTGGAGACCTCTTCGGTGGTGACCCTGGGCGATCCGGGCGGCCAGGACGCGCCGGCCCCCCTGGTGCTCGTGGTGAATGCCGGCAGCTCCAGCCTCAAGGCCTCGCTGGTGGGGACCGATGGCCACCGCCCCTGGCAGGGCCAGCAGCGGCGGGATCCGGATGATCCCGCCGCCATCGAAGCCCTGCTGGAGGCCTGGCTCATGCCCGCCATCAGCCCCTGGAGCGGGACCATCGCACGGGTGGCCCACCGCGTGGTTCACGGCGGGGAGCAGTTCACACGGCCCACAAGGCTCACCGCCGCGGTGATGGGGTCACTGGAGGCCCTGGAACCCCTGGCTCCGCTCCACAACGGCCCGGCTCTGCGGGCCATCCGCTGGTTCGCGAGCAGGTTGGTGTCACCCCCGCCTGCCCTGGAGCAGTGGGCCTGTTTCGATACGGGCTTCCACGCCAGCCTGCCGGAGCCCGCCCGCACCTACGCGATCCCCGCGGCATGGCGGGCGGCTGGGCTGCGGCGCTATGGGTTTCACGGTCTCAACCACCAGCACGTCGCCGAGACCGTGGCGGCCCGGCACCCCGAGCTGCGGCGGCTGATCAGCTGCCACCTCGGTGCCGGTTGTTCCCTCTGTGCGATCGGCCTCGACCCCGTCAGCGGAGCCCGCAGCCTCGACACCACCATGGGGTTCACGCCGTTGGAGGGCCTGGTGATGGCCAGCCGCAGCGGCAGCGTCGATCCGGGGCTGCTGCTGCACCAGCTGCGCCGGGGGCTGGCGCCGGAGGCGATCGACGAGGACCTCAACCACCGCAGTGGCCTGCTGGGACTCTCGGGTCTGTCGGGTGACATGCGCGAGCTGCGCCAGGCGGCGGCCAGCGGCCATGCCGCCGCCCAGCTGGCCCTGGATGTCTTTCTGCACCGGCTGTTGCAGGGGATCGGTGCGATGGCGGCCAGCCTGGGCGGTGTCGACGCGATCGCCCTGACCGGCGGCATCGGCGAGCACGATGACGCCCTGGAGGGCGAACTGCGTCAGCGGTTGGGCTGGCTCGGGCCCTGCCCCCTGCTGCGGGTGCCGGCCGATGAGGAAGGTCTCATGGCCCGCCTGGTTGGAGGCTGGGCCCCTAGCGCTTCACCCCCGGCATGAAGCGCCGCTCATGCTGGGCGCCGGTGAGCATCCGGTTCCAGTACAGCGAGGGCAGGATCTTGCGCTTGACGAACCACATGATCCAGCGCTCCTTGGTGGGGTCGAGCGGGAACGAGGGTACCGGCTGCTGCTCGTAGTTGAACTCGGCCATGATCGCCTTGCCGTAGCCGGTGATCAGGGGGCAGCAGCTGTAGCCGTCGTAGGCCGCCTCCAGGGGCCTGCGATCGAGGTGGGCCAGCAGGTTGGCCACCAGCACGGGAGCCTGGCCCCGCACCGCGGCGGCGGTCTTGGAGTTGGGGATGCCGCTCACATCGCCGAGCGAGAAGACCTCAGGGAAGCGCAGATGCTGGAGTGTGAACTTGTCGACCTCCACGAAGCCGCTGGAGGCGGCCAGGGGGCTGCCGGCCACCACATCGGGGGCGGCCATCGGCGGGGTGACATGCAGCAGGCCGTAGGGGATCACCTCCTCGCGGCTGCTCTCTCCCTCGGTGACCTTGAACACCGCTTCCCGGGTTTCGGGCCGCACCTCGGTGAGCACGTGGTTGTAGCGGGCGTCGATGCCATGGCGTTTCACCACCTCCCGCAGCGGCGCGGCATAGGTGGGAACCCCAAAGATGCCGGGGGTGGCGGTGGCGTAGATCACCCGGGCCTGGAGGCGCTTCTTCTTGAAGACGTCGTCGGCCATGTAGGCGATCTTCTGGGGAGCCCCCGGGCACTTGATCGGCATCGGTGGGCAGGTGAACACCGCGTTGCCGCTGCCGCCACTGCCCCCCTGGAACGCCTGGATCGCCTCCCAGGTGTAGGGGGCGAAGTCCCTGGAGTAGTTGCTGCAGACGCCGCCCTGGCCCAGGGCCTGCGGCAGCCCCTTGATCCGATCCCAGCAGAGCTTGAGCCCCGTGGCCACGATGAGCACGTCGTAGCTCAGCTGCTGGCCTGCGGTGGTGGTGACCCGCCGCTGGTCCGGCTCGAAGCTGGCTGCGCCCTCGCGGATCCAGTGCACGCCGGAGGGAATCAGATCGCCTTCGGCGCGGCGGGTCTCGTCCATGCTGAAGACCCCACCGCCCACGAGCGTCCAGCCCGGCTGGTAGTAGTGCTCGGTGGAGGGCTCCAGGATCGTGATGTCGAGCGCCTGGCGGGCCCGCTTCAGCTGGGCGGCCGCGGTGATGCCCGCCGCGCCGCCGCCGACGATCAGGATCTGGGGGTGTGCCATGGACAGGGCGGCAGGGGGTTCCGCCAGGGAAGGATGTACTCCCATTGAGTCACGCCATCAGCGGATGCGTGGCGGCGCGCTGCCGTTCTGATGGGAATCTTCGGGCCAGCGGCGGCTGGAGGGATCAGGCCGCCACCTGGTCGAGCTCACGCTTCAGCAGCGCATAGAGGTAATCGGGGGACTTGTAGCGGGTGGGGAGGCACTTCTGGAGAAGGCTGAGCCGCTCCCAGCAGACGGTGCGCTGGATGGCCGTGAGTGTCTTGCCGTTCTTGATCAGCAGCCTCAGCGCCTTGCAGTAGGTGGGATAGCCCGCTTCCAGTTCGCCGATCGTGAGGTTGGCCTCAGCTCCCATGGAACCCCGGATGCAGCCTGGACCCTAAGAAAATCCGGCGGCCGCCCAGGCCTGCTCGGCGCTCAGCAGAAGAATTCTTAGGAAATCCAGCGGCTGCCCTGCCAGGGTGGACCCGGGCTCCTTGGGCCCCGTTGCGCTCCCACTCGCCGATGACCGTCCAGCCGGCCCAGCAGCTCGTCCTGCGCCAACCCGATGACTGGCATGTGCATCTGCGCGACGGCGCCATGCTCCAGGCGGTGGCCATGGCCACGGCGCGCCAGTTCGGCCGCGCCATCGTGATGCCCAACCTGAGCCCGCCGATCACCACCGTGGCCGCCGCCCGGGCCTATGCCACCCGGATCCACGAGGCTCTCCCCGATGGCAGCGGCTTCCAGCCGCTGCTCACCGCCTACCTCACCGACACGATCGACCCGCGGGAGATCGCCCGGGGCCACGCCGAGGGCGTGTGGGTGGCCTGCAAGCTCTACCCGGCCCATGCCACCACCAACTCCGCGGCCGGGGTGGGTTCGATCGAGGCGATCACGCCGGTGCTCGAAACGCTGGAGCGGATCGGCATGCCGCTGCTGATCCACGGCGAGGTGGTGGATCCGGAGATCGACATCTTCGACCGCGAGGCGGTGTTCATCGAGCGCCATCTGGAACCGCTGCTGGGGCGGCATCCCGGTCTGCGGGTGGTGCTGGAGCACATCACCACCGCCGATGCCGCCGACTTCGTGCGCAGCGGACCCGCCAACCTGGCGGCCACGATCACACCCCACCACCTCCACATCAACCGCAACGCCATGTTCCGGGGAGGCCTCCGTCCGGATTTCTATTGCCTGCCGGTGGCGAAGCGGGAGCTGCACCGCCTCGCCCTGCGGGCCGCCGCCACCTCCGGTGACCCGCGCTTCTTCCTGGGCACCGATTCGGCCCCCCACGCCCGGGCGGCGAAGGAGGCGGAATGCGGCTGCGCCGGCATCTTCAACGCCCCCTACGCGATCGAGAGCTATGCGGCGGTGTTCGAGGCCGAGAACGCCCTGCACCGCCTCGAGGGCTTTGCCTCCGAGCACGGACCCCGCTTCTACGGGCTGCCGCTCAACGACGGGCGGATCACCTTGCTGCGTCAGCCCCAGGAGGTGCCGAGCCGGCTCCATCTCAACGACGCGGCCGGCCAGGCTGTGGACCTGGTGCCCTTCCATGCCGGCGAAACCCTGCCCTGGCGCCTGCTCTGAGCTGGCCCTCAGGCCTCCCCGCCGCGGCCCCCCTCTAGACCGATCGCCCGGCACACCCTGGGCAGGGTGAGGCCCTGCACCAGCAGGTTGAGCACCACCACCACGAAGACGATGCCCTGGGCGTTGCGGGCCAGGGGCTCCGCCAGGGACGGATCGAGCCCCCGCAGCAGCGGAATGGCCGCCACCACCTGATACGACAGGGCCAGGGGCACGGCCCCGCGCAGACCGCACCAGCCGATCAGCAGGCCTTCCCGCCGGCTGAAGGGGGAGAGGGGCTGGAAGGCCAGAACCCCCAGCGGTCGCGCCACCAGCATCAGGGCGGCGGCGGTGGCGATCCCCATCGGCAGGGCGCCGATCAGTTCGCTCGGTTGCACCAGCAGACCGAAGATCAGGAAGATGGTGATCTCCGTCATGGTGTTGAACGGCAGCAGCACCTCCTGAATCGATTCGTGGTTCACCTCCGGGGTCCGGTAGGTCATGTTGGTCATGAACACCCCGGTGACGTACACCGCCACGAAGCCCGAGCCGCCCAGGAAGTGGGCACACCCGTAGTCGACGAAGGCGATCGACATCGCCACCACCAGCAGCTGGGAGCTTTCGTTCACCAGGTGGTCGATGACGAACTTGGCGACGTAGCCGAACAGCACGCCCACGATCAGACCTGAGCCGATCTGCTGCACGAAGTCCTGCAGGGCCTGCAGCAGGGCCTGGCTGAGGCTGCTCTCCATGCCAGCGCCGCCCCCCGGCAGGGACGGGCGGGTGAACAGCTTGATCAGCAGGCCGTAGACCAGCAGGGCGGCCGGATCGTTCACGGCCGACTCGAACTCCAGCAGGTGCTGCAGGCGTTGCGGCACCCGCTTGCTGACCTGGGCGAGCACGCTCAGCGTGGCGCCGGCGTCGGTGGAGCCCAGGCAGGCCGCCACCAGGAAGGCCGCGCCGATCGGGATGCCGTTGCCGAAGCCCGGCAGCAGCCCGTCGGCGGTGCTGGAGGACAGCCACCAGATCATCCCGCCGAGCGCGGCCGAGGTGATCACCACGCCACCCAGGGCCAGCAGCAGGCCGTACTCCAGGAAGCCCCGGATCGCCTGCAGATCGGTCTTCAGGCCGGCGTAGAAGAGGAGAAGGGCCAGGCCGAAGACCTGCAGGCTCTCCGCCTCGACGTGGTTGAGGTCGAGATAGTTGACATTCACCACCAGCCCCAGCAGCAGCACCCCCAGCACCCCGGGGATGCCCAGCCGGATCGAGAACTTGCTCATGGCGAGGGTGCCGAGAAACAGCATCCCGATGAACAGCAGCCGCGCCTGGATCGGCACATCCTCCAGGCCGGCGGAGGTGGCCGTGACGGTCGCCGTGACGTTGCCCATGACGCTGGCGAGCATCGGCGTCAGGACCTGCGTCGGCACCGGCATCGGTGGTGGGCGGCGGATGCCGCGACCGTAGGCGCGGCTGCCGCGCTCGGCCTGCAGCCATCCCCGTGCGGCCATCGGGGCGACCATCGGGGCGACCATCAATAAGAGCTATGTCGGCCCCTCGCTTCCGGCCTGGCCCCTGCCCTAGCAACAGGCTCAGCCAGCCTCAGGGCGATGGGGTTCTTCATTCGCCTCACCGACGCGATCGCCGACCGCCAGTCGCTGCTGGTCACCGGCCTGGACCCCAATCCGGAGATGCTGCAGAGCTGGGTGGCCCGTCGCGGGCTGGCCGGCCGCTCCTTCCTCAGCCAGGCCCGCCACTGGATCAAGGCGGTGATCGAAGCCACCGCCCCCCACGTGTGTGCCTACAAGCCCAGCCTCGGCTTCTACCAGGCGCTGGGGCCGGTGGGGCTGGAGCTGCTCCTGGAGGTGCGGGATCTGGTGCCGCCGGACCTGCCGCTGATCATCGACTGCAAGCACGGCGATCTCAACTCCTCCTCGGTGCTGGCCCACTACCTGTTCAAGGATCTGCTGGCCGACGCCGTCACCCTCTCGCCCCTGGCCGGGCAGGACATCGCCGCTCCCTTCCTGCTCTATCCCGACAGGGCGGTGGTGATCACCTGCCACAGCTCCAACCAGGCGGCCCGCCAGATCCAGCACTTTCCCGACGACGACCAGCCCCTCTACCTGCGGATCGTGCGCGAGTGCCTGCTCTGGGCCACGCCCGAACAGCTCCTGCTGGAGGTGGGCACCAGTGATCCGGCGATCCTCGCCCGGGTGCGCCAGGTGGCCCCGGAGCGCTTCCTGATCCTGCGCAGCCTGTGGGGGGTGGAGGAGAAGCTCGAGGCGATGCTGCAGGCCGGGCTGACCGCCGCCGGCGATGGCCTGCTGCTGCCCCTGCCGCAGAACCTGCTGGTGGAGGACGACATCGCCGAGCGGGCCGCGGCCCTCAAGCTGCAGATCAACGCCACCCGGGCCCAGTGGCTGGAGCAACGCGGCGCCGGCACCGCCGAACGCTGCGACCTGTGGTTGCCCGCTCCGCCGCCCCGCCCGGTCCTGGAGCGCGGCCCGGCCGGCCGGCCCCAGCCGGCCGCGGGGGTGACGGCCAGCCTGAGCACCGGGGCCACCGCCACGGTTCCCCCTCCCCCTCCGGCCGCGGCGGGTGTCGCACTGCAGGAATCGCTGCTGCCCTCGGCGGATGTGCTGGAGTCGCTGATCGTGGATCTGTTCGATATCGGTTGCCTGCTGTTCGGCGACTATGTGCAGGCTTCCGGGGCGGTGTTCAACTACTACATCGATCTGCGCCAGATCATTTCCGATCCCAACCTCTTCCACCGGGTGCTGCACGCCTATGCGGGCCGGATGGAGGAGCTGGTGTTCGACCGGATCGCCGGCATACCCTACGGCTCCCTGCCCACAGCCACGGGTCTTTCCCTGCTGCTGCACAAGCCGCTGATCTACCCGCGCAAGGAAGTGAAGGCCCATGGAGCGCGCCGCCTGATCGAGGGGGATTTCGAGGAGGGGGATCTGGTGGTGGTGGTGGATGACATCCTGATCACGGGCGGCAGTGTGCTGGAAGGGATCAACAAGCTGGAGAGCTCCGGCCTGCAGGTGCAGGATGTGGTGGTGTTTCTCGACCATGGCGGCGACCATGACCGTCGCGCCAAGGAGCGGCTGGCGGCGGCCGGTTACCGCTGTCAGGCCGTGCTCGGCATCGACGCCATCACCCGGGTGCTCCACGCCGCCGGGCGTCTCAGTGATGGCCAGGCCGCGCTGCTCCTGCCCGAGCTCTGAGCGCGGCAAACCCGCCATGGCCTGGGGATCCTCAAGCCCCGAGACCGCGGACTCCTAGGGTGAACAGGCGCCCCTGAACCCCCCGGGCGCCCCTCCCGCCATGAGCAGCAGCACCGGCCTCACGATCGGGGAACTGGAGGCGAACTACTCCCTGTACTGCAAGGCCCTGCGTCGTTTGCTCCAGGAGGGCCGCAGCCGGGCGGCGATCGAGCGCACCGTGTGCTGGAGCCGGCTGGCCCAGCTGCACCTCTGCCTGCCGGGCCGCTACAAGGCGCCGGATTACCTCTGTGTGGTGCTCAAGCGCGATCTCGCCTAGGGCCGTTCTCCCTTCGATCCACGCTCTTCCAGTCCGCTCTCTCCTAGAACGTGCCTGCGCGGCCCGGATCCGGGCCCTTCCCAGCTGCGCAGACCTGCCTGAAGCCCCCGCGTGAAATCGATCTCGGATCCCTTTCTGCGCCGGCCGGTGCTCACGCTGGTGATCAGCCTGCTGGTGCTGCTGGCCGGATTCGTGAGCCTGCCCGGGCTGCAGATCGAGAATCTGCCCCCCATTGCCCCAGGCCGGGTCACGGTGAGCACCAGCTATCCGGGGGCCAGCCCCGAGGTGGTGGAGCAGGGGGTGACCACCCTGCTGGAGAAGCAGCTGAATGGCCTGGAGCGCCTCGATCAGGTGCGCTCCACCAGTTCGGCCGGCAGCAGCAGCATCACCCTCAGCTTCGAGGGCGGCGATCCGGAGATCAACCAGATCAACGCCCAGAACGAGGCGGCGGTGGTGAATCCGCGCCTGCCGCCCCAGGTGGCCCGCTTCGGGGTGCGGGTGCGCCGCAGTTCCGACGACCTGCTGATGGTGCTGAGCTTCAGCGCCGACCGTGACCTCTACGACGACACCTTCCTGAGCGGCTGGGTGGAGCAGGTGGTGATCGACCGTCTGCAGCGGGTGTCGGGGGTGGGGGAGGCCCGCCTGTTCGGCGGCAGTCCCCTGGCCTTCCGGCTCTGGCTCGATCCGGCCCGGCTCAACCAGCTGGGGCTCACCATCACCGATGTGCGCGATGCCCTCGAGGAGCAGAACGTGCTGGCGGCCCTGGGCCAGGCCGGTGATGCGCCCGCTCCCGACGACCAGATCCTCACCCTGCCGCTGCGCATGGAAGGCCGGTTGCGGACGGTGGAGGAGTTCGAGCGGCTCGTGGTGGCGCCCACGCCGGAGGGCGGGGTGACCCTGCTGCGCGATGTGGGCCGGGTGACCCTCGGCAGCGAGAACTACGACGCCATCGCCACCAACCTGCAGGGCAGGACCACCGTGGCGATGGGCATCTTCCAGCGGGATGGCAGCAATGCCCTGGATGTGAGCCGTGGCATCAGCACCGCCCTCGACGAGATCACCGAAAGCCTGCCGCCCGGGCTCGAGTTCCAGGTGATCATCGATGAGGCCGAGACGGTGCGTGAGAACATCGACCGCACCCTGGCCAGCCTGCGGGATGCGGTGCTGCTGGTGTTCCTCTCGCTGCTGCTGGGCCTGGGCAACAGCCGCCTGGCCCTGATTTCCGCGCTGGCGGTGCCGGTGGCGCTGGTGGGGGCGCTCACGGTGCTGCGGCTCACCGACAGCTCGATCAACACCCTCACCCTGTTCGGCATGGTGCTCGCCACCGGCCTGGTGGTGGACGACGCCATCGTGGTGAGCGAGGACATCGGTCGCCGGCTGGAGCGGGGGCAGCCACCGCTGCTGGCGGCCCGCGAGGCCATGGCCGAGCTGGGTGGGGCGGTGGTGGCCACCTCCCTGGTGCTGATCGCCGTGTTCCTGCCGGTGCTCACCCTGGGCGGCAGCACCGGCCGCCTCTATGCCCCGATCGGCCTCACGATCGGGGCCACGATCGTGTTCTCCACCTTCAACGCCCTCACCTTCACGCCCGTGGCCGCCAGCCGGCTGCTCAGCTCTGAGCAGCGGGAGCCGGCCTGGCTGCGCCGCTGGATCGATCCGCCGCGGCGGGCCCTCGAGGCCCTCGAAGTGCCCTACGACCGCTGGCTCACCCGGGCGCTGGGCTGGCGCCGCCGCATCGTGGCCCTGCTGCTGGTGGGCCTGCTGCTCACCGCCGCGGCCTACCAGCAGCGGCCCAAGGCGTTCATTCCCCAGGAGGACGGCAGTCAGCTGCGGGGCATCGTGGTGCTTCCCGACGGCATGGCGCTGGCGCGGACCCAGGCGGTGATGGAGCGGGTACGGCAGGTGATCGCCCGCGACCCCCTGGTTGTCTCGGGCAACTTCTACGCCGGTCGATCCTTCGGCGACAGCGGCCCCAACAAGGGCATCTTCTTTCTGCGCCTCAAGCCCGTCGAGGCGAGGCCGGGCAGCGACCAGACCCCGGCCGCCCTGGCCGGCCGGCTGAACGGCCAGCTGGCCTCCACGATCGACGATGCCCAGGTGGTGGTGATCGAGTCGCCCACGGTGCGCGGTTTCGGCAGTGAGGGGGGCATCGAGTTCGACCTGCTCGACACCAGCGGCGGCCGGCTCAGCCTCACCGCGTTCGAGCAGACCGCCCAGGCCTTCATCGAGGCCGCCGAGGCCACCGGCGCCTTCGAGCGGGTGAACACCCGCTTCCAGGCGGATGCACCGCTGATGCGGCTGGAGCCGGATCGGCTCAAACTGGCGTCCCTGGGGGTGGATCTCGAGGAGCTGGTGGATGTGCTCGGCGCCAGCTTCGGCAGCGACTACGTGAACGACAGCTTCGAGGGCGACCGGGTGCGGCGGGTGATCGTGCAGCTCGAGGGCTCCGAGCGCCGCAACGTGCAGGATGTGCTGTCGCTGCAGGTGCGCGGCAGGGATGACACCCTCATCCCCCTGGCCCAGCTGGTGCGGGTGGTGGAGAGCACGGGTCCCACGGCGATCAACCACACCCGCCTGGTGCGCTCGATCGGCATCCGGGCCCAACCGCGGCTGGGGGTGAGCACGGGCCAGGCCATGGACCGGCTGCAGGAGGTGCGCCGCCAGCTGGGCAGTTCCGCCACCGATCTGGAGTGGGCGGGCCTGGCCCGGGAGGAGGCCCGCGCCGGCGGCGCCAACGAGCAGGTGTTCCTGCTGGCGGTGCTGGTGATGCTGCTGGTGCTGGCGGGCCTCTACGAGAACTTCATCGACCCGATGATCATCCTGGTCACGGTGCCCCTGGGGCTGCTGGGCGGCATCGCCGGGCTGGCGATCCGGGACCTGCCCCTCGACGTGTACGGCCGCATGGGCCTGCTGGTGCTGGTGAGCCTGGCGGCCAAGAACGGCATCCTGATCGTGGAGTTCGCCAACCAGCGCCTGGCCGCCGGAATGCCGCTGGAGCAGGCCATCCACGGCGCCGCCGTGGCCCGTCTGCGCCCCATCCTGCTCACGGCCATCTCCTCCCTGGCTGGCTTCCTGCCGCTGCTCTTCGCCTCCGGTGCCGGCGCCGCCAGCCGCATCAGCATCGGCACGGTGGTGTTTGCCGGCCTGCTGGTGGCCACGGTGCTCAGCCTGTTCGTGGTGCCGGTGATCTACAGGATCGTGAAGGGCTGGGAACTCCGCCGCCGCGCTCCTCGGGCAGGCGAGCAGCGCGGCTCCGAGGCGTTCTAGGGATCCCGCTGCTGCTCGGCCCTCTGCTGCTCAGCCCTCTGCTGCTCAGCCTTCTGCGGCGGCTCGAGGCTGGGGGGCTGGGCCAGGCCCTGTGGCTGGACTGTGGAGAGACGGCTGATCAGCAGGCCCATCACCGCCGCGATGTAGAAGGTGCCCACCACGGCCAGCCCCACGCTCACCATCTGCGCCATCGGCGTGAGGGGGGTGATGTCGCCGTAGCCCGCCGTGGTGAGACTCACGAAGGCGAAGTAGTTGAGCCGCACGAAGTTCAGGCTCCATACCGGGTACACCTCGGCCTCGGTGGCCGGGATGGAGCCGGCGAGGTTGATGTTGCTGAAGCTGCCCGGCGTGGTGGTTTCCAGGGCCGCGCATATCAGCCCCCCCGCCAGGCCCAGCATCAGGTAACCGGCCAGGGATCCCCGCAGCACATCCATGCTCACCTCCTGTTCCTCCGCCAGCCCCCGGATCAGCCGGATCGCGCTCCAGTTGCTGAACAGGGCCCAGAGGATCAGCACCGGCACGCCCGACTGGCGCAGCTGCAGCGGTGTGAGGAACCAGAGGAGCCCGCTCACGAAGGTGGCCCAGCCGAGCAGCTTGAACAGCCGGCGGGGTACGGCGCCGACCTTCAGGTGATCCACAGGGTCGCCCAGGCCCAGCACCATCACCAGCCCCAGCAGGAGATAGCCCACGCTGGAGATTCCATGCCAGGTGGGCGGCAGGGTGAAGCTGATCAGCAACAGCAGACAGGCCGCCAGCAGGGTCTTGTAGGTGCGATGGGGGCGGCGGAGCTGGAAGCGGTGGCGCGTCATCGCGGCCGGACGATCAACCGCCACTCTCCAGCACGCAGTTCACGGCCAGCTCGAAGGGCACCGCTGCGGCCGGCAGGCTCAGCAGGTGGGCCACCGTGTCGGCCAGGTCCTCGGGCTGGGTCATCGCCTCGGGCGGCACGGCTGTGACCGCCGCGGCCATGGCGGTGTTGACCCAACCGGGGCAGATCGCCGTGACGCGGATCCCCGCCTCCCAGCCCTCGTTGCGCAGGGCCTGGCACAGCCCCATCAGGGCGAACTTGCTCACGCCGTAGGCGGCGAGCCGTCCCTTGACGCGTTTACCGCTCATCGACACCAGCGTCAGCACCCGGCCGTCACCGCTGGCCTCCAGGTGGGGCCAGGCGGCGCGGCTGAGGCGCCAGGGACCCATCAGGTTCACGTCGAGGAGCTGCCGGATCTCACCGGCTTCCTGGGTCGAGTAGGTCACCCCCACCCGCGACAGGATGCCGGCGCTGTGCACCACCGCATCCACGCCGCCCCAGCGGGCCACCGTGGCCTCCACCCAGGTCTCGCCACTGTTGGCGCTCTGCTCAGCGGCCAGGGCGTCGTAGGGATGGATCAGCAGCCTCTCGGCTGTCCCGGCGATGGAGGGGCTGGACGCCCACCAGGCCTCGGGCGCTTCCGGATCCCGGACCCCGAGGCTGAGGCGGTGCCCGGCCTCCAGCAGCCGTGAGGCGATCGCCCTGCCGATGCCCCGGCTGGCCCCACTCACCAGCACGGTGCGCTGCCGCAGCGCCGGGGAGGGGCCGGGGTGCGGAGGGGGCTGGGGGGAGCGCTGCGGGCGGGCCATCGGTGCGGGAG
>NZ_JBKKKY020000038.1:0-27144 GCF_046613545.2 Aphanothece microscopica RSMan92
CAGCCCACGCGCGGCAGCATGGTTACGCCCCTCACAGACCCAGGTGAAGCTGGCCTGGGGCCGCGCCTGCAGCACCTGCTGGGCCACCTGCGCCACGAAGAACGGCGCCTTGATGAACGCGAACTGGCCCACGTAGAGCAGCTTCAGGCGGCGGCCGATATCCATCGGCTCGGGGCAGGCTTCCTGGAAGGCCCGCGGGGCGGCCTGGGGGATCACGGCGATGCGCTCAGCGGCAACGCCGTGGTGGCATGTGAGGTAGGCCGCACACTGCGAAGCGCTCACGATGTGGCCATGGGCATGGCGGGCGATCATGCGGTTGCTGCGCGAGAGGGCGGCTCGCATCAGCCCATGGGCGACGCGCACCGGTGCCGGGCGCGGCACAGCATGGAGCCGCTTCCACGGCGCCAGGTCCTCCTCCACACGGCCTTCGAATCCGTGCGACCGGTGCACGAAGACCGCAGCGGGGGCGCGCGCGCGAAGGTCCTGCGCCGCCAGGTAACCGTGGGGCTGGTTGACGTGCACCACGTCGAACCTGCCCTGGCGAAGGTGGGCCCGCAGGGCTGTGCGGTAGGTGAGCGGCAGCTCGAGCAGGTAGTGCAGGTTGCCGTGGCGCAACCGCCGCCGCATGTCGCTGGCCCAGACCGTGCACACGTCGACGCCCGCACGCTCCAGCGCCCGGGCCGTCTGCCACTCGGTGCCGGCAGCGCCCGAGTCCGGCTCCGGAAGCACGTCGGCCATCATCAGGACCCTCACACCACGGACCCCGAAGCAGCGCCCTGGCTCCGCAGCTTCAGGAAGGCGGCCTGCAGCCCACGCATCCACACCCGGGGCGCCAGCGGATCGTCACGCAGCGAGGCCCAGATGTACCGCAAGGCCCTGGAATCACGGTTGCGGATCAGGTTGCTGGCCACGAAATAGTTCATCCGGGCGCGTGCGCGGCTGGCGGTCACCTGGCGTTGCGTCGGCGGCATCGCGGCGGCCTGCTGGAGCACAGGCTCATCCGATTCGCCCCTCGCACGCAGCCGCATCGCCTGCAGCGAGAGGCGTGCATAGGCAGCCTGCTCTTCGGCACGCGTCGCTGAGATGCCTCCCTCGTCAAAGCGATACGTGTAGAGCGGCTGTGGCAACATCACGAAGGCGCCGAGGGCTGCCAGTCGGTACCACAGGTCCCAGTCCTGCCCCACGCGTAAGGCGGCGCGATAGCCACCCGCCTGCTCGTAGGCGGCGCGGCGCATCATCACCGTGGGGTGCACGCTCGGACCATCGAGGATGCCGTGCCGGGCTGCCGGCTCCAGCACCCAGCGCGGCTCGGTCGACAGACCCGAGCCCCTGGCCTCGTAGAGCAGTTCGCCGCCCTTGGCCACCATGCGAGCCCAGCAGGAACAGAACACGGCCTGCGGGTAGCGCCGCATCAGAGCCAGTTGCTCTCGGAGGCGACCAGGCTCCGACACGTCGCCGGCATCCTGCCGGGCGATGAACGCTCCGCGGGCCTCGTGGCAGCCGCGGATCAGGGCACGCGTCAGCCCCTGGTTGGGCTGAGTGATCACACGCAGGCGCGCATCCGCCTGTGCGTGAAAGGCAAGGATCGCTGCGGTGCCATCGGTGGAGCCATCGTCAACGACGACGAACTCCAGATCCGCACCCTGCTGATCGAGGATGCTGCGCAGCGTCGCTTCCAGGTGAGCCGCGCCGTTGTGCACACCCATCACAACGGAGATCTCCGGGCTTGGGGTCATGGGACGTCGAGCCAAGCCAGGGGTAGACCTTTGCCGGATGGCGCAGAGCGACGCAAACTCTCTGCATGCATCGCCAGCAGGCCTGCGCGTTTCCATCCCAACAAGCCCGCAGCCAACTGGTAGATCTGCATCTGCAGAGCGGATCGGGCACCCGCCGCCCTCCGTGCGACGTTCAGACACTGCCGGCTCTCGTCAGGGAGTCCGGCTGCACCGGCCCGGCGTGCCTCAAGAAAGGCCCAGCGTGAGAAGTGCTTCATCTCGGCACACTCGGTGGGGACGCCAGCTTGCTTGGCTGACGCATACAAGCTGCTGATCAGGCGTGCCACGTCGCGGCAATGCTCAAGAGGGTCGCCCCCCCCAGTGAGCCGGGCCTGTGAGTGCTGGCGGTGCTCGGACAGCGTTTGCGGGCAGCGGACCAGCCTCACGCCAAGGGCCGCGACTCTTGCCTCGTACTCCCAGTCTTCACACATCCGCATGTCACTCCAGGGCCCCACGGCATCGCACACCTCGCGACGAAACAGCGGCGTATGCGTATTCCACCAACGGTCGACCAACAACGCGGGGAACAGCCTCTCGTGCTGCTGCGCAGTCCACTTGTACGGCTCGCGCAGCACAGCGCCGAACTCATCCACCAAGCGGGTGATGCCGTAGGCGATGCCGCACTCAGGATTTGCACGCAGCGCTGCCACCTGGACAGCAAACTTGTCGGGCAGCAACAGGTCATCACTATCGAGGTACTGGATGAACTCACCAATAGCCAAGCGTCTTCCAGCCTCACGAGCAAAGCCGGGACCGCTGTTGCTGATTCGTAGGGCTCGTATCTCCGAGGGATGCGACTTAACCAACGACGCCACGAAAGCAGCAGTGCCGTCGGTAGACCCGTCATCAACAATGATGATTTCAATCGGGCGGTAGAACTGCCTCAGAACTGAAAGAACAGCTTGATCCAGCAACCCTGCTCTGTTAAATACAGGAATAATAACTGAAACCAAGCCACGCCTCAAAGCGCGATGAGCTTTCATTAAGGTAGGCCCCGAGAAACGCGGTCAGAACTTAAAGAAATTCACTTACTGGCGGCTTAAAGCTGATACTCGAGCGTCAATAGCGCAGCTTCGATGAAGCCCAAGTCTAAGCCCGAGAATTGGCCAAGCTCATAGAAGAGTGTATATAGCTGTTGAATGCGCGAGCCCTAAAGTGAGCCAAATAGACTAGATTTATCAAGTCGTCACAAAGCCACCTCGAGTCATATCTAATTCTTGCTCTATTTCTCATCAGGAAGTTTTTGTTCCCCATCGCGATATGAGATGAGCTCCTGCTGATACTTAGCTCTCCTTCTTCCTGCCTTAAGCCGAGCGCTGACAATTGCTCATTCAGGAAGTCACTGGGGCTAAAACATAAGCTTTCATAAAGGCTAAAGCGAAAATCGACTCGGCCAGATACTAGATAACGGAGGATGATCTTATTAGCACCAAGCCAATAGTTGAAGGCACGCCAAACAGAAATAAGTGAGCGCTTTCCGCGGGGCCTGCTCACCATAGACGCAGAGAAGCTGCGAACATCCTTAATAGAAAAAATGACTCGAAGAACATCATGGGGCATGAATATCTCCGAAAAGTTTTCAGACAACATTTGCAATGTTGCAACAACTTTCGAAGAGTCTACTATAATCGCATCTTCACCTTGGGTTGCACGCACATAAGTCACCAAGCTTTTGTACTTACTAACCAGAGGGATATTTGAGTTTAGCCCACACAAATCAATCATGTTGCGCCAGAATTCACATTGATTCCAGTCCTCTAGGCATGAGCAGAGAGTAGCGCCCTGATAGCCACCCCATTGTGCAACGTAGTTATTCATGTGCCCTGGGGAGAAGAACTGGGATACCTCTCCGAGGCCCAGAACTTTAGGATGAGCACTTAGCAAATGATTTGTCAGCGTGGTTCCACTATGCTCTAAGCCAACAATATAGATGAATTTCATTAGTTTCTACTTCGGAACAAACGATGAGGTTGGTGGACAAGCAGATAGTTTGCTTTTGTGTCCGCTACTGAGCATGCAGCTTCCTAACAGACATAAGTCACGATAGCCATGTCAGCGCAATAATTTTTCGACCCGATTGGCGTTACTTCACATATACACACATGGTTGACATATTACGCCTGCAGAGCCTATTAACTTGCGCAGATAGTAATCCTAAATTCATGCGATGGGGCGCCTAAACACACTACATCAGCTTGGCCATGATAGATACGACCAATACAAGCCAAGAAATACTCATCACAGGCGATGCGTCTAATCAGGAATACACTCTGCTTCCACAAATAGCCCCAAAGTTATTCGCAGAAGGCCCCATCGCTGGACGGCCACTGGCCTCAGCGAATTCCCGGCAGGCAACCAAACTCTCGCCGGGCAGCAAACCAAGAGAGTGCCAATAAAAGCGGATTAGCAGGGCCACCCATGTGCGAATAGAGAATTGAATTTCCTAGGGTGCTGACGAATCCTTTGAGAACTAAACTACCCGACAGACGGTTGAGCACATAGCTGAAGCATCTTGCTTTGGCTTGCGCGGCCGATTAGCCTCCCAACTAACTGAGTCATTTTCTTCCACACAAGCAAACCAAAGAATTTCCAATCAGTGATGTCGATTAGAACAAAAGAGCCAAGATGGATAAAGTTTTAACTCTTGGCCTGGCTCGCCTGGACGGAAAATGAAGTCAAATACAATCTAAATAACTACAGTTTGAGTTTCAGGCTTGCATGGCATGCCGTAGCAGCGTTACGAGATTTGCACAGGAGCTCGCATACTCACCGCGCGTTACCGACTTCATAACCCGACCCATCAATAGCACCCGCCTTCAGCGCTCGAAGCTGCGCAATTCGCTCGTTCACCGGAATGGCGAACCTTCGGTCGGTGAATTGTTGGCGCTCGATCAAGCCACTGTGCTTCTCCGGCTGCGATTCATGCCATAAATGCACAAAGGGCACGAACGCGCCGGGATAGAAGCGCAGGGTCTGGGCACGCTCCAGGATCTCGTCATCCTCACCGCCCCACCCATAGAACGATTCGTCATGCCCACCGATCTCCCAATAGGCGTCGCGGGTCATCACCAGTGTCACCCCACGGCAGTTGGCGCGAACGTCGTCGATGGATTTGACGCAGGCGAGCGCATACGTTTGCTGCACCTGTCTCGACGTCTCGCGGTCGAGGTAGAAGACGAAGCGTGGGACGAGCGCACCGCTGAAGCCGCGGGCAAACAGATCCAGGGTGGCCTTCCCGTAGCTGGAGGGAGCCACCATGTCGGCATCGTGGAAAACGAGGGATTGCGAACACGCCTGGCGTGCACCCACGTTCAGCGCCCACGACTTGTTGAACGGCATCTCGGGGGAGGTGGAGGGTGCGTGCAACAGACGCACACCGGGCAGGTCTTCGGGAGTCAGCACCGGGATCCAGCTCTGCTCAACCACGATGATCTCCAGCCGCACCCCTGTCTGACCCCACAGGCTGGCAAGGCAGCATCGCAGCTGCGGCAGGCGCGCCTTGCCACGGAAGGCGATGATCACGCTCAGCTGCGGCTCAGCCTGTCCCCGCTCCCCGGGGGGAGCGGCAAAGGTGACGGGCCATCGCTGCAGGCAACACCTCAGCAGCCGCGCACCCGTGCGGGGAAAGAAGCGGCACACCGTGAGCGGCGAGGTGTCGCGCCACTTGCACACGCGGGCCCTGCCTGAATCGGTTGCCGTCAGGCGTTCGTGGCGGTTGCGCAGGTCGAGCCATGCTTCGCTGGGTGAGCGCAGCGCCAGCTCGAGCCGCCAGCGCTCGTGCAGCCAGCAGCCCAGCTTCTGACGAAGGGTGACAGACGCCATCTCAGCTGCGCTCCCCGATCTTGCGGGCGGGCACACCGCCATGGATCTCAAAGGCCGGCACATCCCTCAAGACCACGGCACCGGCCCCGATCACCGCCCCGTCGGCGATGGTGACGCCGGGCATCACCGTGACACCGGCACCCAGCCACACGTCGTTGCCGAGGGTCACGCCGAGCCGGGTGCGGTCGGGGCCTTGATCGCGGATCATCCGGCCGCGATCCACAGCGTGGTTGGAGCCCACCAGCGTGCAGAACTGGGAAATCAGGCAGTCGGATCCGATCACGATGTGACCATCGCCGCAGGCGCGCAGGTTGTTGTACTCGCCCAGCCAGGTGGCGGCGCCGATGCGGATGCAGCCGTAGCCGTTGGCGTCATCGCCGAAGGCGAGCACAGTGCCGCTTCCCACCGCGGCCCGTTTGCCCAGGGCCAGCCTGCCCTCGGCATAGGCCAGCAGCTTGACATCGTCAGCCAGCTTGGCGGTGGGATGGAGGCGGCGTATCTCGTCCAGACGCAACCACTCCAACCGCCGTTCACCCAGGAATCGCCGCACCTCCGGGTAGCGCAGAAGCGCCACCGTGCACAGCCACTCGGCCATGCTGCCGCGGCTCATGACGGCGCAGCCCCCTGGTTCGGCGCATCGAGCGCAGCGGCCTCCGCCCAGAATTGGGGGTCGTCGCAGGCCAGGCTGGAGTGGGCATGGGGCCATTCGCCGCCAGGGCCTCCATCCGGGCCCTTCTTGCCCATCCATTCGCGCACGGTTTCGGCCATCAACGAGCCCAGCAACCTGTCGAGCCTGCTGCTCGCGCCACCCACAGGCACTGGTGGGGCAGCTGGAAGTGCCTCGGATTCACAGGTCGCCTGGAGTTCGCGGCTCCAGTGGGCCACCGATACGGGAATGCTGTACCGCGTCTGCACAAGGGCCTGACCGGCCTCGACCAGCTGTTGACGCAGCGCCTGGTGAGTCCATACCCGCCGCAGCTGGGCAGCCGCGGCCGCACAGTCACCCGGTGCAAACAGCAGCGTGTTGCCCTCGTGGACCAGCCCCCCCTCCAGCCCTGAGCCCACGTAGCGCGACGACACCACGGCAACGCCGTTGGCCATCGCTTCCCAGATCACCTGCGGCCCTGTCTCCCAAGCCGAGGTGAGCAGCAGGACATCGACCTGACTGAGAACCTGGGCCTCCAGCTGCTGTGGCGTGAGGAAGCCCAGGAAACGGGCCCGGCCGGCATCAACAGCGGGCTTCAGCGCCTGCCGCAGCCCCTGCTCCTCAGGGCCACTGCCCGCAATCAGCAGTTCGAATGGAACGCACAATTCGCCGAGTTGGCGCGCGATCTCGGGCAGATCACCCACCCGCTTCTGATCCTGCTCGAGCCTCCCTACAAACGCGATGCGGAGCTTGCCAGCCTCATGCGGCGCCCGACGGGGTTCGCCCAGTTCGACGCCACAGGGCGCGTAGCCGATGCGGTCTTCCAGGATTCCCGCGCGTTGCCGCACCAGGCGACATGCCAACCGATTGGTGCACAGCGCGCGATCGATCCATGCTGCGTAGCGCTGGACATCGGCGTAGAGATCCGGCTGGATGCCGTGCAGCGTCATGGCGATCTTCGGGTGCACCGCCATCCGACGGCGTGCCCGCGCCGTGCCCACGATGGCGTCGGGAATGTTGACGCTGGCCACGACGTCTGGTTGCACAACGGCCACGGCCCGCTCAATGGCACGGGCCCGCCCTTCCGGGGTGCCCGTGGCGCATTCGATGGCCCGCCAGCGGCTGTGCGGGTGCCTTTCGAGGTAGCTGTGCGGCAGGTGATGGCGCGGGCCCTGCACCAGGCCTACGGACACCTTCCAACCGAGACCCGCCAGCCCGGGCTCCAGGTAGTCGAGCCAGGTTGCCAGGCCGCTGAGCTGGTAGGCGCTGGGGGCCACGAACATCACTGATCGCTGTTCCCCCGTCACCATCAGCGTGCCCTCTCCATCGCCGCGGCATACGCGGCTACCAACGCGGTGTCGCGACAGCTGAAGTGGGGCCACTCCTCCCCCGGGCTGCCATGAGCCACCTGCCGGCCCAGGGTCCGGCGGACAGGCTCCCACCAGGGGCGGCGCAGGCCCAGCGGGCCGCGAGCATCAAGGCTGCGAGGCCGCACCGGCTGCGGCAATGGCGGCAAGCTCAGGCAGCCCTCCAGCGCGCGCGCCCAGTGGCGGCCAAAAGCCTCCATCGAGAAGCTCTGCCGGATGTGCGCCGCCGCCGCCTCCGACAGGCAACTGAGCAGAGCCGGCTCGGCGGCCAGCCGTTGCACATGTTCTGCAGCACGGCGCCGATCACCGACCGGAAAGACCAGTGCATTGATCTGATCCAGCGCAAGGCCATCGATGGAGCGGCCGAGGAAGTCGGAGGTCACCGGCACGGCGCCGTGGCTCATGGCCTCCGCGATGGAGTAGCCCCAGGCCTCTGCCGCCGAGAAATGAGTGAGCACGTCGACCCGCGGGAAAAACTCGGTGCGCAGGGCAGCAGCGTTCAGCTCACCGAGATAGCGCACATGGGCCGGGAACTCCGATGCCAGCGCGGCAATGGCGGGAGCCACATCGCCGGCACCCGCCACCCAGAGGCGAGCCTCCGGCACGAGTCTGTGCAGCTCACGAAAGAACGGGGCGATGTCTTCGGCGCGCTTCTCGCTGGCAAGACGTCCGGCATAACCCACCACCAGCGGCCCGCGGCCACGCCGGGGCGCGGAAGGCGCTGTGGCAACGGCGTTGGGAACGTGCAGCAAACGAGCAGCAGGAAATGCACCAGGCACCGAACGCATCGCGGTGTGGCTGAGCCGGCTCACGCACACCACGGTGTCGATCACATGCGCATTCGCCTGCAGGCAGGCGGCCTGCTCGGGAAGATTGCCGTGATTGACCGCTACCAGCCGCACGCTGGTGCCGGCATGGCGGAGGCGCCGCACCGCCTCAAAAGCCGAGTCGAGCACCGTCAACACCACCACATCAGGCCGCACCCGCTCGATCGTGCGTGCGATGGCCTGTATCCGCGCCTCTTCGGTGCCGGATCGGGCATCCATGCGCAGCGTGCGCAGGCCCGGCCGAAAGGCCTCGACCCTGGACGGGACGTGGTAGCGGCGGCCCCAGGCCAGGCCCACCCTCACGGCCCAGCCGCGCTCGCCGAGCGAACCCGAAAGCGCCTCCACCCAGGTGCCGATGCCGCAGGCCGTGGACGCCGATGGGTACAGAACCAGGGCATTCTTCATCCTGGGCATTCTCAACCCAGAAGGCGATGCGCCCAGCCCCTGGCTCGCCACTGCCAATGCTGAAGGTGCCTGTTGTGCCTGAGGGCGATCTGCTGGCGCAAAAAGCACTCGCGCGTGCGCTGCTGCTGCAGCCATTCGTAAACGATCGCACGCTCAGCCACGGGCAACGCCCGAACCTTTTCGCGCACGATCTCGAGCATCTCCAGCAGAAACATCTCGTGGGTGGCCACCGTCTTGCTCGCATCGTGCAGGCGGAACTTCGACAGCACGACATCGAGCTGCGCCGGCGGGCCGAAGCGCTCGCGGAGCCGGTAGAAAAACTCGAAATCGAAGGCGCAGTGCAGATCCTCACGCAGTGGCCCCACGGCCTCACCCGCCGCACGCCGCCAGAACGTGGAAGGCTGCAGGATCGCAGCGCGACGATGCTGCATGTGCAGCAACCACTGCGCAGGCGGCAGTCCCGGATCGACAGCCAGCACGTCGAGGGGCATGCCCTCTGCATCGATGAGCTCGCAGGCCCCGGTGCACCAGATGGAGTCGGGATTCGCGTCGAAGAACGCACCTACCACCGAGAGCGCGCCCTCGGCGAGCAGATCATCGGAGTTGATCCAGCCGACGACATCACCGCGAGCCCAGGCGAAACCCTTGTTCAGCGCGTGCGCCTGGCCCCGATCGGGTTCGCTCACCCAACGGTCAAGGCCTTCGCTGTGGCGCTTGATCACCTCAAGCGAATCGTCGGTGCTGCCGCCGTCGACAACGATGTACTGCAGATGGGGGTAGCGCTGCCTGGCCACTGATTCCAGAGTCAAGCCAAGATAGGCAGCCTGATTGAAGGAAGGGGTGACGATGGATATTTGGGTTTGCCAAAGTGACACCGGCTTGCTTCGCGTCGACACCTCAGTTGCACTCCTCGTACCTCTTGGCCTCACGCGCCAAGTCATCACGTTGGAGTTCAACACTCAGGATGGAGCATTGGGCATCGAGCATGCCTCAACTCTCTGCAGCCTGCTTGGTCACGAAGGCAACTCAAGAAGCCCATAAACCTGCTGAGACATTCCAGCAGAGAAGAGACACGACAGGGAGGCCCAGCCTCGGAATCATATGTAGCGACTAACAAGGGATCCAACCGGCAAAGGCCAAATCATAGCGTAAAACTGCACACACGAAGCGGCATTGGCATAAACATGAACAGAAGCCGCAGTAAATAGAACGACAGAAAGCTGCCATCAGCTATCGAGAAAATGGCTTTCCCGCATCATGCTTTGAGGGCATGCAAGACACTTCTGCGAATGAAGCCCATAATACGCCTAGGATAGTGCAATACTTTGTCACTCCAAGGCCTTGGAGCCTTGCTCAGGCACCATAACTCCAATACCATATCAAGGAGAAGAGCCTCTGAGTTAGACAAAGAAAAGGGTTGATCACTGGCCTCAGGCGCCGTCTCGGCAGTTACAGGCCAAAGGAATTCTCTGTCGGGAAATATATTATGCAACACCCATGCATCAGACTCGGCAAAAGAGCTGTCATAGTCTAAATATTCTTGTGGCTCGGGGATATAACCTGGAAGCCCAGATGTATGTTGACGGATAAACCGCCAGAACCCGTAATGAATGGGGCTTCGAAAACCCGATACCAGCCTTGGAAACTTCCTATTGAAATAGCATAAACACAGCATTCCAAAACGCGAGAGGGATTCATTCTGACGCTCAGGATCCTTGGTCAGTGCATCATCAGGCAGCCCAATTTGGGCTTTGAAGTCAGAAATCAAATCGCCACTAACAAAGTCCTCTTTCTGAAAAAGACGAATTATAAAACGAGCCTCAGGAAAATACTCTCGCCAAAGCCGAATTGTACGAGCGTGATTGCAAGCATTATTCCAGTATGGATGGCTGGGAGATGGAAGACGGGGCACATAAAACCCACTAACCAAGCTGGTCGACCAGAGGCTTACAGCAGTCTCAATCGGTCGTCGTATATACAGAAGTATGGTAATTTCGTCAAATAAATCCCCTAAAATGCTGCGCAGGAAAAGCAGAGACTCTTTACTCCCAAGCCTTGACTGCAAGAACTCGGACGAGATTATCCAAGAGGATTGACTAGAGGAGCATCGATTGATCTCCGAGATAAATGCATTGCGAATGCTTGCAAGGCGTTTCTTTACATCTGAAACCCGCATACGACATAAGAACTCATCAAAGGCCTTAGGATCCGCGAGGACTGGCAGCCAAGCATGATTACCCCCGCCTGAGTCAAGCGATCTTGGAGTGAAGACATTATATTCAGCAAGGATGTCCCTGTTTTGAGCCAGAAACTGCTGAATGGAGGTTGATCCTGTCTTTTCAGTTCCAATGTGCAGGATCAAGCGCGGTTTTGCCGGCATCCCAAGAATCTCATTAGATAATCTTGAAAAAATCCTACCTCAAACAAAATGGCGGGAGCTCGCTAGGAATTAGTTGAGTATGCGGGAAGGATAGAGAGGTTTTATTCATTACACCAAATACAAGCCTCAAGGCTGATCGACAAGACAAATGACCCAAAGGAGCCAGGAAATACCTTTGGATATAGATTCATTGACTTGGGCAAACTCGGCAGTGATATCTTTAGGTTTAGGCCTTACTGAAACCCAAAGAGATCTCCTATCAAATACCAAAGGGATCTACCAGCTCTGCACACAGACGTTCTGCAAGAACCAGAGCTTGAGCGTCATCTATATGCGGCAAGTGTCTCATTATCACTAGCATCCTCTCCGCAATGGACGAAGCTTACCTAAAGCGCCAAGCATCTAGATCATTGATGCCATTCCCTTTGGGAACAGTTAATTTTAGCCAGTCGTGTCTACAGCCTCCTACTTCGCAAACGTCAGCCCCGCATCGACAGCCAGCACGTCGAGGGGCATTCCCTCTGCATCGATGAGCTCGCAGGCCCCGGTGCACCAGATGGCGTCGGGATTCGCGTCGAAGAACGCACCTATCACCGAGAGCGCGCCCTCGGCGAGCAGATCATCGGAGTTGATCCAGCCGACGACATCACCGCGAGCCCAGGCGAAACCGTTGTTCAGCGCGTGCGCCTGGCCCCGATCGGGTTCGCTCACCCAACGGTCAAGGCCTTCGATGTGGCGCTTGATCACCTCAAGCGAATCGTCGGTGCTGCCGCCGTCGACAACTATGTACTGCAGATGGGGGTAGCGCTGGGCTGTGACCGAGGCCATCGTCAAGCCGATATAGGCGGCCTGATTGAAGGAAGGAGTAACAACAACAATGTGGGTTGGCCTAGGCGACACTGGCATTGACTACTTCGATAATTCATAGGCGAGATCCTTTATACATCGACACGCCCAAAGCAAAGCGACCCGACTACAACCCCTAATCATCCAAACAAGTAATCATCTATACAAGCGCCTTGACGAGCGCGCCTCTGACGGTCTCCTCAAACCTCTGCTCATTGAAACTCTTCAATGCATACTCAGCAATACGATCACCCCTCGTTCTCAATTCAGAGGGTGTCATATTAGAAACCGCATTAACAGCCTGAAGAATCGTCCCTTTCCATACATTCTTCAAGACTATTCCATCTACGGAAACGTCAATGCCGCTCTCTCTGGTGACGATGGGAATCAGACCTGCCTGCATAGTCGTGACAACAGCACCTGGGCTGCCATCGGATGCGCTAAGGAATAAATGCGCTGAAGACTTGGCCAGAATTCCACTGAACACTTTACCAGAGATGTCCAAAAAACCATAAAACTTGATATTTGTACAACGACAGAGAATATCAGTGTATGCAAGCCAGAATTCCTGCTCATGCTCTATACCCCCAACAACATGCAATGTCAAGTCTGGCCTGTCGGAAAAGATCTCTATCAACAGATCCAATCCTCTATGTATGGCACCAAAGCTTGCAAACCAAAGAAACTCTCTTGAATCTCTGTTCTGTAGAGGCAAAGAATAGATCTTGGGCGCATTGAATACATCACAGTTTGCGATAAGGGAAAGAGGTGCCCTTGTCTTTGTGCGATACGTGCTTGAGACCCACTCATTACCATTCACAAAAATAAAGTCAGCACAGCAAGGGCCTTTGTCAGTGCGTCGCCTATATCTAAGTTTGCCCACAATTCCTGTCCTCAACCCAAAGGATCTCAGCCTTCTACGTTCTCCCCTGATTGCTTGGGAATTGTCTGCGCCAGTAGCCAGAAAAATCTTCGTGACGCCTAGCTTGGATGCTTGACATACTCTTTCGAAGGCAATTCCTTGGCCAATTATGACTTGATATTCCTTCGACTGAGGCGGAGCTGGATTCATCCAGTCTGTTACATCAACAGAAAAGCCAAGGCTGCCAAGAATATCAACAAGAATGCAAGCACGTCGGAGATTGCTATGTCGAGCTAGATTGGAATGCAGAAAGCCTGGAGAAAACGGTTCAGCCACCCAAAGGACAAGCGCTCTCTTGTTATTATCACCACCATTAACATTATAATATACATCTTTGGGTGGGTAGGAGTCCGAGTTCAGCGGCTCAGCACCCCAATACAAGCTGCGATAAAGGTATTTGAACAGATTGAGCATTTTACTATCTCTTAATGAGCAACCTTGCTGCGTGATCAATACGATTGAACAATATCGGCTGCCCCATAAAAAACTCATCAACAGCCTTTTTCTGGCCTTGCCAATGGCCATAATCATCCACAATTAGCACTCCGCATTGCGCAAGCAAGGGATAGAGATATAGCAATTCCTGCTTTGTTGATAAATAAAAGTCAGTATCAAGTCGAAGCAGAGAGATCGCCCCCGGAAGAACCCTTGGCAGGGTTTCCTCCACATTGCCCTTGACGAAATGTATCTTATTCTCAGGATATCCAGTTCCAAGAACATTCTCCCTAACTTCCTCTAGCGGAGCGTAACACCACTTATTGTGGCCCTGTCCAATATTGTCTTTCCACCTAGGCAAAGCGCCCTCACCTGCGTAGTCTACGTCATGCTTCGATGGCATAGGCAAGCCAGCAAAAGTGTCATACAGATAAATTTCTCGGTCGCATACACCAAGCTCAAGCAATGTATAGATTGCTTGCATTATGCTCCCGCCACGCCAAACCCCACATTCCACTATCGATCCGATAACATCCGCCGCCACAAGGTATTCAATGCTTTTGTAAATCGAATACATGCGCTCGATGGAGGTCATCGTGAAGCGCTCGCATTGAGAATATATAGACATAAATCTGTTGTCGACGCGAATATCCACCTCTTCTTCCTCAAGAAGCAGTTTTAAATGCTTTACGCTTGAAATCTCAGGATATCGACGCTTCGCCCACTGATCCAACACGCTTTCATGAATTATATGATATCCACGAGACTCTAGCAACCGAAAAACCACTTGTCTAAGCATTGGCTTTGTCCAGGCTTTGCGTTTTCAAGTTCCAAGGTCACCGGGGAAGACTCCTGCACACTCTCGCAGAAGCCATTCACTTGAAGCAAGTTTAGAACGAAAAGGAGTAAGGGGATTGGATTAAATCAACAGGTGCCATAGTCACTTAAACTCTCGTCGAGTCTCTTGCCCCCCAGTCTCAGCCTGCTGGGCCCAGGCTCGGGCATAGCCCCCCCCCCGGGCGAACAGTTCGGCATGGATGCCGCGCTCCAGCACCTGGCCGCGATCCAGCACGAGGATCTGATCGGCCTTCACGATCGTGCTCAGCCGGTGGGCGATCACCAGCACCGTGTGCTCCCGTTCGAACGCCTCGATTGCCTGCTGCACCAGCCGCTCACTGGCCGAATCCAGAGCGCTGGTGGCCTCATCCAGGATCAGCAGCTCCGGATCCCGCAGAAACGCCCGCGCCAACGAGATCCGCTGCCGCTGGCCGCCGCTGAGCCGGTAGCCCCGCTCACCGATCAGGGTGTCGTAGCCCTCGGGCAGCTCCTCGATGAAGCCAGCCGCCTGAGCGCGCGCTGCCGCGGCCGCGATCGCCTTCCGGTTGGCACCCAGGCAACCGAAGCCGATGTTCTCGGCCAGGGTGGCATTGAACAGAAACGTGTCCTGGCTCACCACACCCAGCCGCCGCTGCCAGCTGGCCAGATCCAGCTCACGCAGATCCACACCATCGATCAGGATCCGGCCCTCCGTGGGCTCATAGAGGCCAGCCAGCAGATCGGCGATCGAGCTCTTGCCTGCCCCGCTGGCCCCCACCAGCGCCACCGTGCGACCCCGGTGGATCTCCAGATCGATGCCGCGCAGCACCCAGGGCCGATCGGATCCGTAGCGCAGGCCCACACCCTCGAGGCGGATGCCGTGCCGCAGCCCCGCAAACGGCACGCCGCCCAGTCGGCGGAACTGCTTGTCCTCGGATCTCAGGAAGTCATTGAGCCGCTCCAGGTTCGCCGCATTGGCGCTGAGGCTCGTGTAGGAGCCGGCGATGCCGCTCAGGGCCATGTTCAGCCGCTGCAGCGCCAGCACGAACACCACAAGGCTGGGCAGCACTCCTGAGGCGCGGGTGCCGAAAGCCAGCACGCTCACGATGGCGATCACGGCGATGGCCAGCAGGGGCAGCAGCTCACTGATCGGCGCGAGCACCGCCAGCAACAGCGCCTGGCGGTGCTGGGCCGCCTCCTGCTCTCCCAGCTGATCCTGAAAGTTGGCATCGGCCGCCTCCAGCCAGCCGAGGCTGTGCAGCAGCCGCAGCCCCTGGATGGTTTCGGTAAGCCGGCTGCTGATCACCACGCTCACCGCCGTGAGCCGGTCGGCCGTGCGACGGATGCGCGGCAACAGTTGCTTCTGCAGCAGCACCACCACCAGGGCGATGAGGGCGGCAGCCAGCAGCAGCCAGGGGGAGAGGCTGATCAGCACCGCCAGGTAGGTGAGACCCATCACCACCTGGCTGAACAGATTGTTCGTGGCCTGAATTTCGGTTTGCACCGTGCCAGGGGCAGCACCGGCCTGCTCGGTGAGGTCACCCACCCGGTAGCCGCTGGCGCAGGCGAAGCTCAGGGCGGTGATGCGGCTGTGGATCAGGCCGCGGATGCGGTGGTTGCAACGGGCCGTGAACCAGCCCACGCTCACGCTGTTGAGAAACTGCAGCAGCGCCTGGACCAGCTTCAGGGCCACCGCTAGCAGGATAAGCCCCACGAACAGCCGCGTGGGCGCCAGGCCCTCCAGCCAGGCCACCAGCGCCGGCAGCCCCGAGATCAACGGCTTGGTCTGCCAGTTCACCTGGCCGCCGCTGCCCTGGCCGAGCAGATCCACCGCCAGGAACACCGTGGCCAGGCTGGCCGCCTCCAGCACCGCCCGGCCCAGGTTGCAGGCCGTGGCCAGCAGCAGCAGCTTCCACTGATCCAGCGCCGTGCGCCGGATCAGCCGCGAGGCCGGCTCCTGGCTCAGCTGCACCCCCAGGGTGCGGGCGAGCTGGGGTAGCCAGACCGTTCGGTGCATGCGCAGAGGGGGGCTCGTGGGTGCCGGAGGTTGCGCTGCATCAGGCGATCAGCAGTCGCACTCTGCCGCGAGCTCAGCGTCGATGGCGGCCTTGCTGCGTGGCCTCGGCGAAGCCGGCTGGCTCAGCAGCCATGAGATTGCAGCACTGAAACCAGTGCTGAGCGGCGGTTCCGCCTGGGGCTCAGGCGGGTGGTCTGGGGATGAGGTCATCGGTCAAAGGCCCCATGGATGGCGCCGCAGATGCGTTCCACATCGGCCATGGCCAGGACGGGATAGATCGGCAGGCAGAGCACCTGCCGCGCCACCCGGGCCGCCACCGGATAGCGGGCCGGATCGGCGCTGGCATTGAAGCGGGAGTACTGAAACTCCGGAATCAGCGGGTGGAAGTAGCGCCTCGGCCACCGCCCGGCGCTCGGCGATCGCCGCCTCGATCACCGGCAGCTGGGCCAGCCCCACCGCCGCGTGCAGTTCGCTGATCTTGGCGTTGATGCCGTAGGCGGCCACCGTGAGCTCATCCACGAAGCCGAAGTTCTTGAGCCGGACGATCCGCTTCTTGGTCTTGGCGTCGGGGCTCACGATCCCCCCGCCTTCGAAGGTGGTGAACACCTTGGTGGCATGGAAGCTGAGGATCGAGAGATCGCCCTGCCTCAGCAGCTTCGTCACCTCCGCCAGCGGCGGCAGGTGCGGGCGGGTCACATAGACGGGGTCGTGACTGGGGTCGTCGGTGGGGTCGGTCATGGCGTCACTCCAGCACCAGCAGCTGCCCAAGCAGCGCCGGCCTGGGCGCCCGGACGCCAGGTGGCAGGCCCGTTGAATGAAATCTGCTCGCCGCAAGAGAAGGTCCTCCGACAGGCTGACGGATTCTCAGCCTGCAGACACCAGATCGGGTGTGCCTGCAGCCCGAAAAACGGTCATGCGGCGGCGGCAGCAACATCTCAGCGATAGACCTCGCGGCGATGGCCGATGCGCACCACCAGGATCACCAGTTCGCTGCGCTGCCATTCGTAGACCACGCGGTAGTGGCCCACACGCAAGCGCCGCAGGCCTTCGAATTCACCCTTGAGGGCAGAGCCCGCGGCAGGGGTGTCGCAGAGCAGGTCGATCGCCTCAACCACCCGCACGCGATCAGCCTTGGGCAGTGCAGCCAGCGCTTTTGCTGCAGAACGCTTAATCCGCAGCGAGCAGCGCATCGCGCACCTCAGCCCAGTCGAGAACGGGGTCGGCCGGGTCCTTCAGGGTTGCCACGCCGCAGCGCAGATCCTCGATGTCATCGAGGTAATACTCGATCGCCTGGCGAATGATGTCGGCACGGCAGCGGTTGAGCTGCTGGGCCGCCGCATCGAGCTCAGCACCAAGGGCATCGGGCAGCCGAGCCGTGACCTGAACCATGGGAACACCGCGAAGTTGCGGAGATGTCAGTGACATCATCCTAGGGCCGGAGGCCGTCCCGGGCCTGGTGGGGCTGGCGCTCCTGGCGGCTCAGGGGGAAGCCTCTCCACACGGCTTACTGATTTCGGGCGTTCGCAGGGGCTCGCTAGCCACACCTAGGGCGTCATGGCTGGGCGGACGCGAGCTGGGCTCCAACGTCTCGTTCCAGGCTCATTCAATCAGCATTCCGACGAATTGTCCGCGTTTGACGCCCAGGAATTTCAGGCGGCCAGGGCACCGGCCTGCCAGGCCCGCAGGGCCGCCAGCTGCTCCGCCTGGGGACGGCTGGCTGGATGCACCTCCCGCAGGTATTCCAGCGCGGCCTGCAGGTCCAGCCGCCGCTGCTGCATCAGCCAGGCCATCGCCACCAGCGGCGAGCGCTCCAGGCCCGCCTGGCAATGCAGGTACACCGGCCCTTCCCGCAGCAGCGCCTCCAGCGCCACCACAGCGGCCGGCAGCGGAAACGCTCCTCCAGCTGCGGCGGGGGGGGGAGCTTCCTCCCGTGAGCAGAGGCTCAGCACACCCTGCAGCACAGCTCCTGCTTCAGCACCCAGCTCAACCGGAACACCATCGCCGCTCGCCTCCGGATCAGTTGCTGCTGTCGAGCAGCCGGAACAGGGTGAGCACGTTCACCAGCCCACTGAGCGGATCGCTCACCGCCCGGATCGCATCGCTGCTCACCGCATAGCGGCTGCGCCCCACGATCACCGTATCGCCGTCCACCAGGGGGGGATTCTTGTCGGCGGAGACATCCTCGCCGTAGTCGAGCCTGAAGGTGCGGCGCATGGCGCTGCCGTTGCGGTTGATCCGCACCAGCTCCACGTTCTTCTTGTTGGCCCGCCAGTCCTGGATGCCGCCCGCCGCCAGGATCGCCTTCGTCAGCGAGGTGTTGGCCGGCAGGCTCAGGTTGCCCGGCGCCTTCACCTCACCCGCCACGTTCACGCGGATTGCGACCGTTGCCGCGGATCACGGACAACCCCTCCTGACCCGCACCGGAATGTCGGGGTTGCAAAGACCAGATGCGACAAAGCTGGAGTTTCAACTCGTAGCATGACGGCATGAAACCGCTGCAAGCATGAAAACCGTCAAGCGCGTTGGTGCCAGTGGGCAGATCTCGCTGGGCAAGGAGTTCGCCGGTCGAACCGTGCTCATCGACAACACCGAGCCCGGGGTCTGGGTGATCAAAACAGCCCAGACCATTCCCGACTCTGAGCTTTGGCTGCATCATCCGGAGGCTGCGGCGCGGCTCGATCGGGCGGTGACGGCCATGGCCCGGCCGCCGGAGGAAGCTGACCTCGATGCCCTTGAGCAGCACCTCCGCCGCGATCCTCACGGCAGCCGGTGGTGATTCGGCTCGACCTCAACAATCCAGAGTTTCAAGCCAACCTTCTCGGCTTGGCGAAACAGGAGGCCTGGGCTGTGCTCAAGACCCTGCGCCTGCTTCAGGCCATGAACTGGGAGCAACTTCAAAACAGCAAGGGGCTGCGCTGGGAGCTGATCCAAAGCCGCCAGGGACCTGGCGGTGAACGGCTCTATTCCTTGAGGATCAGCCGCAGCTGTCGCGCCGTGGCCTGGCGCGATGGCTCATGGCTGCGACTTCTGTCGCTCCATCCCGATCACGACTCGGCCTATCGCTGAGGGGGAATGGCGTGGATGGGAGCTCATTTGGCGCTTTGACCGCGTTGGTGGCCCAGGAGTTTCAGGCGGCCAGGGCGCCGGCATGCCAGGCCCGCAGGGCCGCCAGCTGCTCGGCCTGGGGGCGGCTGGCCGGGTGCACCTCCCGCAGGTACTCCAGCGCCGCCTGCAGATCCAACCGGCGGTGCCGCATCAGCCAGGCCATCGCCACCAGCGGCGAGCGCTCCAGGCCCGCCTGGCAGTGCAGGTACACCGGGCCCTCCCGCAGCAGCGCCTCCAGTGCCGTCACAGCGGCCTGCAGCTCGCCGGGCTCCGGGGCCCGGCCGCTGTGGCTGTCGGGCAGCACCAGCCGCCGGCAGCGGAAGCGCTCCTCCAGCTGCGGTGGTGGGGGGGCTTCCTCCCGCGCGCAGAGGCTCAGCACCCCCTGCAGCCCGGCGTTCTCGAGCAGGTCGAGATGGCGCGGCCGCTGCGGCGCCCGCCCCAGGGCCAGCTCCTGCTTCAGCACCCAGCTCAACCGGAACACCATCGCCGCTCGCCTCCGGATCAGTTGCTGCTGTCGAGCAGCCGGAACAGGGTGAGCACGTTCACCAGGCCGCTGAGCGGATCGCTCACCGCCCGGATCGCATCACTGCTCACCGCATAGCGGCTGCGGCCCACGATCACCGTATCGCCGTCCACCAGGGGGGGGTTCTTGTCGGCGGAGACATCCTCGCCGTAGTCGAGCCTGAAGGTGCGGCGCATGGCGCTGCCGTTGCGGTTGATCCGCACCAGCTCCACGTTCTTCTTGTTGGCCCGCCAGTCCTGGATGCCGCCCGCCGCCAGGATCGCCTTCGTCAACGAGGTGTTGGCGGGAAGGCTCAGGTTGCCCGGCGATTTCACCTCACCCGCCACGTTCACGCGGATGTCGGTGGGCGCCAGGGTGGTGGCGGCCACCTCCACGGCGGTCTCCACCGACTCCTCCTCCACCCGCTGCACCTTGATCGTGTCGCCGTCGAACAGCAGCGGGTTCTGGCCCTGGTCGCCGTCGCGCACCAGCGCCAGCAGATCCACCCGCGCCCGCTTGAAGCGGGGTGTGGTGCCCGGCATGCGGCGCTGCAGCGACACTGAGCGCAGATTGGCGGTGGGGGTGACGCCGCCGGCCTTCTGGATCGCGTCCACCAGGGTCGGCAGGCCGGTGATCGCCACGCCCACCTGGGTGTTGGAGGCCTCCGAGGTGGTGAGCGTGTACAGCCCCGGCCGCTTCACCTCCCCCACCAGCGCCACCCGCAGCGGCCGCGGCCGCGTCACGCTCAGCTGCAGGCTGGGGCGCTGCAGGTGCTGGCGGTAGAGCATCTCCAGCCAGAGGCTGGCCTGCGACAGGGTGAGCCCCACCAGCTCCACGTTGCCGACCAGCGGCAGCGAGGCGGTGCCGTCATTGAGGATGTCGATCGGGCCGCTCAGGTCCGAGGCGGCCAGGAAGCGCAGGTTGAGCCCGTCACCGGCTCCCAGGATGTAGGCGTCCTCCTGCACCGGAGGCTTCTGCTCCACCTCCTGCCAGCCCATCCCCCCCGCCGGTGCGGGCGCCGTGGCTGGCGTGGGGGCTGACGGGCGGGCCGGGGCCGGCCGGGGACTTGAACGTGGTGTGGCTACAGGCTGGGCCGGGGCCGGTTGGACGGGTGCTGGTTGCAGCGGAGCCGGTTCGATCTCCAGCTGCAGCTGGGCCCGCGCCGGGCCGGCGGGAAGCAGCAACCCGGCGCTCAGCAGCCCTGCCATCAGAGCGGAACGCCCCCGGGGGGGCTGGGCGCTCGCATGTATGACCATCGGGGCTGCAGGTACCGGCGGCATGGTGCCACGCGCGGGCAGCTCGTGCCGTAGCGACCCCTGCAGCGAGGAACTCATGAGCTCAGGACACGGCTGCGCCCGAGCCCCCGTGTCACGGCAAACGGGGGTCCGCCCGCCTGGCTGCAGGATTGGAGCCTGGGCTGATCTCTGGGCCGGGAGCCGCTCCCGCCTGAACCGAGGTCTGCCTGGGGACACAGGCCGGCGCCGCGCCACCACCCTGGCCGTCGGCCGACGGGGCGCCAGAGCCGGCTGGTGCCGCTTCGATCGCAAAGGTCATCTCGGCCCGCGCCGGGGAAGCGGCCAGCAAGAGGCCAGCCGCCAGGGCAGGCAACAGCCGCGCCGCCAGCAGGACAGGGCCGGACCGGGAATGGACGGCGGCGTGCATCGACGGTTGCTGGGACAGCTGCTGGGGCGTCCGGAATCGTGCCACACCCCAAGGGGCCATGGGGTAGCGACGCCGGCAGCAGCAGCTTCCCACCATCGATACATTGGCGCAGTTTCTGTAAGCCCTCCGCGTGGCCGCCCGGGTGCCCGTTTCCTCCCTGGCACCCCTGGCGCTCCTGGCCACGCTGCTGCCCCAGCTGCTCGCACCCCCCGCGGCCGCTGAGCCCGTGGCCACACCCCTGGTCTGGGAAGCGGTGCCGGGCCCGTCAGACGCCCCCGCGCCCTCGGCCCTCCGCTGGCAGCCGGTGCCGTCAGGCGGCGCGCCCAGCCCCCCGGTCATGGCGCCCATGCTCACCACGACCACCACGGCCACGGCCCCTGCCCTGCGCTGGTCGGTGGTGCCGGACGACGAAGTCATCACCCCGCAGATGGCGGCCGAGAGCCAGCCCCCCGATCCCCCCGAACTCGCTGAGGAGAAACCTCCCGCCATGCCGGAGGTGCGCAACCTCGCCCGCGGCATCACCGTGAACGGCGATCCCTTCCCGGACATCGCCCTGCAGGTGCCCAACGGTTTTGCGGCGGATCCGGAGTTCCTCGTGTCCACCACGCTCCTGGGCGTGACCCGCACCCGCAGCTGCAACACCGCCAACGTCGAGGACAGCCTCGATTGCGCCGACATGGAAGGCGACATCTTCCTCACCCCCTTCCGCAGTGCCAGCGCCAGCCTCGGCTTCCAGTGGACCGTGCAGAGCCTCTCCGGCCGCAATGGGGGCACCTCCCAATTCTCCGCCCAGAGCCTCGGCTTTCGCGCCGCCGTGAACCTCACCCCCACCACCGGTCTGGCCTTCGGCGGCGAGCACATCGTGCAGCTCGACAGCAGCACCGATCTCGGCCGCAATTTCTATCTGGTGCTCTCCCAGGCCATCCCGCTGCGGGGTGGCCCCAACCCCTGGCTGGCCGTGAGCACGATGGGCATCGGCTCCGATTTCTTCGGGTATGGCGGCAACGGCGTGCTCGGCTCCACCAACTGCCTCAGCGGCAACAACATCAGCAGCCGCAACTACCCCGACGGCACCGATTGCTACTGGGGCCCGATCGGCTCCTTCAGCCTCGTCTTCGGCCGGCACCTGTCGATCGGCGCCGAGTGGTTCGGCTATGGCATCGGTGCAGGCCTTTCGGTGCGGCCCCTGCGCGACATCCCCTTCACCCTCTCGCTCTACGCCACCGATTTCCTCGGCAACACGCCCGACTACATCGAGGGCCTCTGCACCACTGACCCCTGCGAACCCCGCTACCTGGTGCGGGCCACGATGTCGTTCTGATCGGCTCGCAAGCTTGTCAAGCCAGTGATACTGGTTAGAACAATCAATCCCCCCGCACGCGCCGTCCATGCGCTTCGTTGTACCTGTGGCCGTGGCGACCGCAGCGGCGTTTGGGCTCCACACCCTGCCGGTCCGTGCCTTCCCCGGGGCCGCCATCAACCTCGTGCGGATCGACGCCGAGGGCATCCAACCCCTCCCCGACATCACCCGCGCCATCGACGCCTCCGTGGCCGCCACGATCGCCGCACGACAGCAGCGCAGCCAGGACAACCTTTCAGCCACCGCCGGGACCACAGCCGAAACCACCCCTGAGGCTCCTGTCAGGTCCACGGAACTGAGCCAGCTCCCGGCCGGAGGACCCAGCGGTTCCGCCCCCCCAGGCAGTGCCAGCACCGCGGCCATGCCCGAGGACATCGTCTTCCTCCTCTCCGGCGAAGACGACCTGGAGCTCACCCTCGCCAAACCCCTGCCCGCCAACGCCTCCGGGCCGATCCTGATCCGCGTCAGCGATACCGCCAGTGGGGGCGAAGGGCCGATCGTGGAGCGCATCCCCGTCACCTCGCCGCGCGTCTTCCTCTCCGACGATCGCCTCTTCATCTCGATCGATCCCGAGGCCCCGATCAGCACGGGGAGCATCGCGAGCGTGACCCTCCCCACGGCGCCGGGTGGCGCGCCGCCGCAGCTGATCAGCCCCAACCGCTTCCGGGTCGCGGAACCCGCCGTGGCGATGGAGCGCAAGGCCGCGCCCTGCCCGATCATCCCGCCGATCTCCTCCGCCGCGACTGCAGCCAGCTCCACGGCAGCCGCCAGTTCGGCTGCCGCCGCCGGTGCCGCCGCCGCCGCTCCGGCCTGGCTGGTCCCGGCGCTGCTCGCCGGCCTGGCCGCCATCGCCGTGGGGGCGGTGGCGATCGCCGGATCCAGGGGCGGCGGCAATGCCGGCACCGCCGCGGTCTCGAGGTAAGGCCGGCACCGTCCGGGTCTCGAACCGAACCCAACCCCTCTGCCAGGCTGGGGCCCAGCCATGGCAAGGACATCCGTGACGGCAGCAACAGCACCCACCGGCACGAAGCCGCTGCTGTTGCTGATCGACGGCCACTCCCTGGCCTTCCGCAGCTTCTACGCCTTCAGCAAGGGCGGTGAAGGGGGCCTGAGCACCGCGGCCGGCGTGCCCACCTCGGTGACCTACGGCTTTCTCAAGGCCCTGCTGGACCACTGCAAGGGGCTCGCCCCCCAGGGGCTGGTGGTGGCCTTCGACACGGCCGAACCCACCTTCCGCCACGACGCCGACGCGGCCTACAAGGCCCACCGCGACGAGGCCCCCGAGGCCTTCTTCGAGGACCTGGCCAACCTGCAGCGCATCCTGCAGGAGAACCTCGACATCCCCCTCTGCATGGCGCCGGGGTACGAGGCCGACGACGTGCTCGGCACCCTGGCCAGCCGCGCGGCATCCGATGGCTGGCGGGTGCGGATCCTCTCCGGCGACCGCGACCTCTTCCAGCTGGTGGATGACCAGCGCGACATCGCCGTGCTCTACATGGGGGGCGGCCCCTACGCAAAGAACGCCGGGCCGGTGGAGATCCGCCGCGAGGGCGTGATCGCCAGGCTGGGCGTCACCCCCGAAGAGGTGGTGGACCTCAAGGCCCTCACCGGCGACAGCAGCGACAACATCCCCGGCGTGAAGGGGGTCGGCCCGAAGACGGCGATCAACCTGCTGAAGGCCTTCGAGCACCTCGATGGGGTCTATGCGGCCCTGGAGGCGCTGGAGCAGGCGGGTCCGAAGGCCAAGGATCCCCGCGGGGTGCTCAAGGGGGCCCTGATCGGCCGGCTGCAGGACGACCGGGAGAACGCCTTCCGCTCGCGCATGCTCGCCGAGATCCTGGTGGACATCCCGCTGCCCGAGTCGCCCCGCCTGCAGCTCGGGGCCGTGGACACCGAGGGGCTGCGCGCCAGCCTCGAGGCGCTGGAGCTCAGCAGCCTGGTGAGGCAGGTGGACCGCTTCGCCCAGCTGTTCTCGGCCGAGCCTCCCGTCAGCTCATCCGCCAACTCCTCCGGCAGCCAGCCCGGCTCGGCAACGGAGGCTGGGCCGCCGGCGACTGCGCCATCTGAGCTCGCTGAGCACTCTGAGCACTCTGCGGAGCCTGGAGCGCCCGCGCCTGATTCGGACAGCGATCCTGGGCCACCGCTGCTGCATCCCGAACTGATCACCACCCCCGAGGCGCTGGCAGCCCTGATGCAGCGGCTCGAGGGCTGCAGGGATCCGGCCGCGCCCGTGGCCTTCGACACCGAAACCACCGCGCTGAACCCCTTCCAGGCCGAACTCGTCGGGATCGGCTTGGCCTGGGGAGAGGAGCCCGGCGCCCTGGCCTACATCCCGATCGGGCACCACCCTCCGGCCGCGGACGATCTGCTCAGCGAGCCTCCGCCGGCGCCCGAGCAGCTGCCGCTCGATCAGGTGCTGACGGCCCTGGCGCCCTGGCTGGCCAGCCCCGCCCACCCGAAGACGCTGCAGAACGCCAAATACGACCGCCTGGTGCTGCTGCGCCATGGCCTCGAGCTGCAGGGGGTGGTGATGGACACCCTGCTGGCCGATTACCTGCGCGATGCCAACGCCAAGCACGGCCTGGAGGTGCTGGCGGAGCGCAACTTCGGCTTCACCCCCACGAGCTACGCGGAGCTGGTGCCGAAGGGCACCACCATCGCCGCCGTTCCCATCAGCGCGGCGGCGCAGTACTGCGCCATGGATGTGCACGTGACCCGGCGGCTCACGCCGCTGCTGCGCACCCAGCTGGAGCAGCTCGGCCCCGCCCTGCTCCAGCTGCTCGAGCAGGTGGAGCTGCCGCTCGAGCCGGTGCTCGCCCTGATGGAAGCCACCGGCATCCGCATCGACACCGCCTATCTGCAGGAGCTCAGCGCCAAGCTGGCCGCCACCCTGCAGCGGCTGGAGGCCGAGGCGCGGGCGGCGGCGGCGGTGGACTTCAACCTGGCCAGCCCCAAACAACTCGGCGAACTGCTGTTCGACACCCTCGGGCTCGACCGCAAGAAATCGCGCAAGACGAAGACCGGCTGGAGCACCGATGCGGCCGTGCTGGAAAAGCTGGAAGACGACCATCCCGTCGTGCCCCTAGTGCTCGAGCACCGCACCCTCAGCAAGCTGCGCAGCACCTACGTGGATGCCCTTCCCGCCCTGGTGGAACCGGAAACCGGGCGGGTGCACACCGATTTCAACCAGGCCGTCACCGCCACCGGCCGGCTGAGCAGCAGCAATCCCAACCTGCAGAACATTCCCATCCGCACCGAATTCTCACGGCGGATCCGCAAGGCCTTCCTTCCCCAGGAGGGCTGGAGCCTGGTCAGTGCCGACTATTCCCAGATCGAGCTGCGGATCCTCACCCACCTCTCCGGCGAGGAGGTGCTGATCGAGGCCTACCGGAACGGCGACGATGTCCATGCCCTCACCGCTCGCCTGCTGCTCGAGAAGGAGTCGGTGAGCCCCGAGGAGCGGCGCCTGGGCAAGACGATCAACTTCGGTGTGATCTACGGCATGGGGGCCCAGCGCTTTGCCCGCGAAACCGGCGTCAGCCAGGCCGAAGCGAAGGACTTTCTCAGCCGCTACAGGCAGCGCTACCCCAGGGTGTTCGCCTTCCTGGAGCTGCAGGAGCGACTGGCCCTGAGCCGGGGGTATGTGGAGACGATTCTGGGCCGGCGTCGGCCGTTCCAGTTCGACCCCGGTGGGCTCGGCAGGCACCTCGGCAAGGATCCGCTCAGCATCGACCTGGAGGTGGCCCGCCGCGGCGGCATGGAGGCCCAGCAGCTGCGGGCCGCCGCCAACGCGCCGATCCAGGGCTCCAGCGCCGACATCATCAAGCTCGCCATGGTGCAGCTCCACCGGAGGCTGCAGGAAACGGCCCTGCCCGCCAGGCTGCTGTTGCAGGTGCACGACGAACTGGTACTGGAGGCGGCCCCCGAGGCCCTCGACGCCGTGGTGACCCTGACCCGCGAGACGATGGAGCAGGCGGTGAGCCTCAGCGTGCCGCTGCTGGTGGAAACGGGCGTGGGTCCCAACTGGATGGAAGCGAAGTAAGCCTGGGCTGCCCAAAAATCCCCACAACAAAGCCACCCCAGATGGGGTGGCTTTGGCTCCGCCCCAGCCCAGCAGTCCTGCTTGGCCAGAAGGCGGTTGTGGAGGCGAATGTTTTACCTGGCATCGACCTATTTTCTCAGGGGGCTACCCCCCAAATATCGTCGGCGCTGCAGCGTTTCACAGCCGAGTTCGAGATGGATCGGCGTGGTTCCACT
>NZ_JBKKKY020000039.1:0-27024 GCF_046613545.2 Aphanothece microscopica RSMan92
TCTCCGACCATCGCCGAGAGGGCGTCGATCTGACCAGCGTTGATGAATTCGCCGCGGGCATCAGCCTGGGCTACAACCTTGGTGAAGGCGTCGAACATTGAAGAGCTCCTGTTCTCGACGAAGAGTCGGGGAGGGTGAAGGGTGTGCCAGGTTGGCTGTCACCCGGCTAAGCCAGGTACCTGTCAACTTGACTGAGCCATGTTGGCTCCTGCACCGGCAGGATCGGACGGCAATTTACAAATGGTCACTGCTTCCGGCAGGGTCCGTTCGCCCACGCCGTCCCGAAGCGAATGACCTGCTTCAGGCTGGCCTGGGACGGCGGCCAGCAAAAAGCCCCCGCGACTGCGGGGGCCTGAGGAAATCTGCCTGCACGGGCGTGGTCGGGGCCCGTGCGCTCCGCCGGGAAGGTTGGCGGACTCAGCGCAACTGGGCTCAGCTGTCCGGCTTGGATTCGGACTTCTTGCGGGTGGGAGCGACTTTGGCCGCTGCACCGGCGAGATCGCCGCCATTCACGGTAACGCCGGTGATCTTGCCTCCCATCCGTTGAACGAGGCGCATCGTCTCATTCATGCGGGTGTAGGGAACATTCATGATCATGTCCGCGGTGCGGGAATAATCATTGTTGGCAAGACCGGTCACGGTGAATGTGACCTGGCGGCTGTTGACAAAGCTGGTGCCGCGGGTGCCTGCAGAGACCTTCATGGCTGGTTGCGGATGGGGTGGGTTGGAGAGGTGACTGAGTTTTCGCTGGACTCAGTTCACAGGGGTGATGCTGGCGATGCGGCCGCCCTCACGGTGAATCTGCTGTTGGTACTGGAGCAGTTTGTTGAAGGGGATGAAGCGGACACGGTTGCTCCGCTTATGGAGGCGGTAGTTGCTGAAGCCGGTGATTTCCACGCGGAAGGTGCGACCTTCCTCGCCAGCTCCCACGCCCTGCCGGGTCACGCCATCACTGGGGACTTTGCGGAAGACGGCACCCTTGGCGTTGGGGCTGACCACCGGAAGGGGCTGTTCTGCGTGGACCGCAGGATTCAGGCGTGACTGGGTCTTGAGAAGATCACCCCGGACGGAGGCACCGACGCCTCGGGTGAGCTGCAGCATGTAGGAAAACTGGAGTCCCTGCTGGCCGGAGTTGTAGTTGAAACCGTGCAGGAAGGGCACCATCTCCTCGCCGAAGCGTTCCTGGTACTCGGCACTGTCGATGTAGGAATCGATTTCGGCGTCGTAACCCTGCTCCTGAAGGATGGTGAAGTGATGGAGCATCTCGGCCTTGTTCTGAGGAGCCCGGCCGAGCAGATGCTTGAAGTTGAGCTCGATGAAGCGGTAGGGGTTGCAGTTCTCGAAGAACTTCTGCTTGTAGAGACCGCTCTTGGCGACCTGCCGTACAAACTCCCGCACGCTCAGGTAGCCACGCTTGAACAGCGACTCGGGGCCTTCAAGGCGCTCGCTGTTCATGATGTACTGGTTGCCCAGGACCTGCTTGTAGACAGCACGGATCAGGGCCGCCTTGTCGTTGGCGGTACCGTTGATCCAGTTCTCCTTGGTGCGGTCGTTGGCGAAGCGCTCGATGCCCAGATAGGCAGCGTTGGCGAGAGTCATGGGCTTGGGGCCGGGGGGAGGAAATGCGAGGTGCCTGACGGCCTGCGGCGGAAGACCAGAAGACCAGGGCCGAGGGACGCCAAGAGTTCGGTGCAGCAGGGAGATGCTCCACCGATAGCTGCGTCCAGGATCCTATGGGCCGTGCTACGGGGAGCGACAAGCCTTTCACAATCGTTACAAACCGGGCCCTGGCGTGGCCGCCCAGGGCCGATACGATCGCCCGAAACAGCTCCGCCTGAGGGGCATCCCGGAGCGACTGGCCATGGGGGACGCAATGGACCTTGGGAGCAGGGATGCTCGCCCGGCTCCGTTCGGCAGCGATCCCGCCGAGCGGCTGGCCTTCCAGCTCAACACCCTCACGGAGGTGGTGGAGACGCTCACGTTCCGCCTGCTCGAGCTCGAGGAACGCATGGCCGCCCAGGACCTCCGCCTCCAGCCCCTGCTGGAGTCAGGGCAGGCCTCGGCGGATCCGTTCCACGAGGAGACGGAATTGCGACTGGAGGACACGGAGGATCGCCTCAGGCGTCTTGAGTCCGTGCTCAACGGCCTTGAAGCTGGCGGCGCTGCCCGGCATCTTCAACCCCTGGACAACCCTTTCCCTGACGAGGGCGAACAGCCGTTCATGGATGAGCTCACGGCCTGAAGGCCGTCTCCCAGTCCGGCGGGATTTCGCTGCTGAAGTCGTGGGTGCGGCTGAAGTTGAACGGACCGGCCAGGGATCCCCACACCTGTTCGTGGGTCTGGGGGTCATGGCCCGTGTCGATCGTGCGCATCCCCTCGGCATCCAGTTCCAGCCGGCTCACCAGGTAGGTGGTGGTCCCTTTGCGCTCGACAAGGCAGCGACAGCCCGGTTCCACTTCTCCCACAAAGCCTCCGCCTTCCTCCCGCACCCGGTAGGCACAGCCTTCGAGGGGCCGCAGATCCGCAGCGGAGATGCGGCTGCGAAGCGCGTCATTCTCGACGGCACCCCAGAAGCGCTCGTCCTCCTGGATCGCCTGGTTGTGGATGATCAGGCCGTTCTCCTGGCGGTCGGCCCGCAGCACCCGGATCCGGTAGGGGGCTGCGGGGTTGATGGCGTAGCTCTGCTCCAGCAGCAGGGACCCCGGCGCCAGCTGGGGCAGCGGGCGGAGCTTCACCAGGATGTGGGCGTACAGGGGCGGGTTGTCAAAGGCCTGCTGCTGATTGCTGAAACCGGCGCTCAGCAGCCGCACCAGCCGACTCAGGGCGTTGTCCATGTCGCTCAAGTTAGGGCCTGGCGTCAGAAGCCCAGCAGTCGCAGCCGGAAACGGGCCACATCCTCCGCCAGTTCCGGGCTGGCGATGCGGAAGGGGTGGTCGGCGACCTGCTCGAGCACCCGGGCGAGTTTGGTGTCCCGGTCAAGCCCGTGGTCGGGATTGTGGAGATCGTGCTGCCGCCAGGCCGCATCGAAGGCCTGGGCAAAGCTGTCGGCGTTGTTGAAGATCTGGGGACTGGTGCCGGTCGGATCGCGCATGGGTTGGGTGGCTCCCGCAGTGGGGCTCATCGCGGCTGGCGTTTCTAACACTGCCGCTAACCCTGGCACCCTGGTCGTGGCTGCAGCACAGCGCCAGGTTCGTGCCCCCGTAGGCACCACGCCCGGTCATCGGGGCACCGAGCGGTCATCGGGGCACCGAGGGGACACTCTGTGCGGAAGGCATGCCAGGACCCAGATTTGAACTGGGGACACGGCGATTTTCAGTCGCCTGCTCTACCAACTGAGCTATCCCGGCCCGTCGCCGCAGCGACGAGGGGATCTTAGATCACGGCCTTCTTCTGGGGTGGGGGCGAGGGGGTGCGGGCCAGGCAGGCAAGGCCCAGGGGCCGCCAGCCCGCCTGCCTGAGCGCCATCGCCGCGCTGCAGGCCGTGGCCCCGGTGGTGAGGATGTCGTCGACCAACAGCACGGGGCGGCGGCCCCGGCGATCTTGGTGGGCCTGCATCAGGCTGCGGAAGGCGTCCTGCTGGTTGGCCCAACGCAGCTCGCGGTTGAGCCGGTGCTGACCCAGCACCGGATGGCTGCGTTCCAGGATCTGGCCGCGGGGCCAGTCGAGCTCCCGGGCCAGCAGCTGGGCCACCAGGGGGGGAAGGGGGTTGGCGCGGCGTTTCCAGCTGGGAATCGGCACCAGCAGGGGACGGGCCGCGGCGGGCCTGTCCGCCGCCAGTTCACGCAGAACCGTGGCGATCACCGCCACGAGCGGCTCCAGTCTCTGAGGCCGCAGTTCACGCCGCAGGCCCAGCAGCCGAGCGCGCAGGGCTCCCTCATAGCGGCCAGCCGCCCACCAGGGCATGGGAATCAGCCCGCTGATGGCGGCCGGGGCAGCCGTGGCCTCGACAGCTGCGGGGAGGATCAGCCACTCCAGGGGGAGCAGCCCGGCCAGGGTCGGCCAGGGAGGGAGGGCCAAGGCGGAGGCGGGTTGGGGTCTGTCTCCCCAGCGTTGCCACAGACTCCCGGAGCGTTTGGGGCGCTCAGTCCTGCGGCTGGGGCATGGCGCGGAGCATCGCCACCAGGGTGCGGTGGGCATCCTCGCTGTCGCTGAGGGTGTGGTCGAACGCCACGGAGATGAGGGTCCCATCGACCTCCAGCGCCATGGCCTCCGGTTCGATCGCCACCATGCGGGCGGTTCCCGGGTTGGTGACACCCCCGTAGTGGCGGGCGTAGTTCAGCACCGCTTCGCTGTGATCGGCATTCATGTGCTTGCAGATCCGATCGCTCACGGCGGGGGTGAGGGGGTCGGCGGCCATCGTGAAGGGGGCTGGGATTGGGGGGATTCTGGATCGCCTGAGGCCCGGAGGGCTTCAGGCGCCGGCAAACCGCTGCCAGAGCAGCAGGGCAAGCCGGAGGGCGCTGAAGCCCACATAGCCCGCCAGCACCACGAACAGTCCCATGGAGATCCAGGTGCGGAGACGTTCGTTCATGGGGCGGGAAGGGCAGTTGCCGCCAGTCTGGCCATCCCCAGGGCGGCCGAGAGCCTCGGCCGGTTCAGCACCGGCACCCCCAGCCGCTGCTGGCGGATCCGTCGCCACTGGGGGTTGCGGGCGCCGCCGCCGAGGCTGATCACACGGTGGACCTTCGGGGCTCCCAGCTCCGCCAGCCGCTGCCAGCCGCGCTGCTCCAGCACCGCCAGTCCCTCCAGCAGGGCCTGCAGGTAGAGGGCATCGCTGACAGGACGCGGCTCGAGCCTCGGTTCGAGATCGGGATCATCCTCCGGGAAGCGCTCGCCCCGCCGCGGCAGTGGCCGCAGGTTCAGGCCACTGGGGCGTGATGGATCGATCTGCCGGCTGAGTTCCCTGATCTGTTGATCCGTGAAGAACCGGCGCAGCACCCCGCCGCCGGCATTGGAGGCGCCACCCACCAGCCAGCGGCCGGCGACCCTGTGGCAGCTGATGCCGGGGCCCCTGATCGGTTCCGGCGTGAACTGCTTGAGCACCAGCGTGGTGCCCAGCACGGTGATGCCGTCGCCGGGAGCCGGGTCGGCCGCCAGGACCCCGGCATTGGCATCGGTGCTGCCGGCCACCACCCGGCAGGCGCGCGGGAGTCCCAGGGTCCTGGCCGCGGATGGGGCGAGGTGGCCGAGGTCGGCACCGCTGGGACGGATCTGGGGCAGGGCGTGACTCCAGGACTGCGCCGCGAGGCTGCCGCTCCAGTTCCGGCGCTCCAGATCCCAGCCCAGCCGCAGGTTGTTGCCCTCTTCGCCCCAACGCCAGTCGCCCAGCAGCCAGCCCATCAGCCAGTCGGCCTGATGGCGGAGCAGCAGTCCATCCGGGTCGGATCCCGGCAGCTCGGCGAGAAGTTGCAGGGCCCGTGCCAGGCTGCCGCTGGCGCCTGCCGCTGGACTGGCATCCGCCCCGGCCCCAGCCAGCTGGCGTGCGGCTTCAGCCTGCTGCGGGCAGGCCAGGTGATAAGGAAGGGCGTGGCCGAGGCGGTCCGGCAGCAGGCTGCCGTCGGAGCGGCAGAGCAGCAGGGTGCCGGAGGTGCCATCCACGGCGAGGGCGCCGATGGCGCTGCGCAACGCATCGGGCAGCCGGGCGCAGATCCTCACCAGTCCCAGGCGCCAGCCCTCCGGGTCGGTGAAGGGAGCGGGGTAGGTGGCGGCTTCCTCGGCGAGGATCTGGCCTCCCGGCTCGATCACCACCAGCCGAAGGCCGCTGGAGCCCAGATCGATGCCGAGGGCCAGGGGCTGGTCAGGCGGCTGTGCGCAGTGCACTGGCCTGGCGGAGGATCTCGGCCACCGTGCTGACATCCTCCCAGGGAAGCTGGAGGTCGCTGCGGCCGAAGTGGCCATAGGCCGCCACGTCCTGGTAGAAGCGGCCACCGCGCTGCTGGGGCAGGTCGCGCAGAGCGAAGGTCTCGATGATCGCGCCAGGCCGCAGGTCGAAGTGCTCCTGCACCAGGGCGGTGAGATCTGCGTTGCTCAGGCTGCCCGTGCCGAAGCTCTCCACCAGGATGCTCACGGGTCTGGCCACACCGATGGCGTAGCTGAGCTGCACCTCGGCCTTGCTGGCCAGGCCGGCGGCCACCAGGGCCTTCGCCACGTAGCGGGCGGCGTAGGCCGCCGAGCGGTCCACCTTGGTGGGATCCTTGCCCGAAAAGGCGCCGCCCCCATGGCGGGCATAGCCGCCGTAGGTGTCGACGATGATCTTGCGACCGGTGAGCCCGGCGTCACCCTGGGGGCCACCCACCACGAACTTGCCGGTGGGATTGACCAGGAAGCGGGTCTCGGCTTTCGAGGGCTTCAGGTCCAGATCGTCGGTGGCGGGCTCGACCACGTGGGTCCAGAGATCGGCGGCGATGCGCTCACGCAGGGCCCTCTCCTCACTCACTCCGTCGATCTCGGCGGTGTGCTGGGTGGAGATCAGGATCGTGTCGATGGCCACGGGCTGGTCGTCCTCGTAGACCACGCTCACCTGGGTCTTGCCGTCGGGCAGCAGGTAACCGAGGGTGCCGTCGTGGCGCACGGCGGACAGCCGCCGGGCGAGGCGGTGGGCCAGGCTGATCGGCAGGGGCATCAGCTCAGGCGTCTCGTTGCAGGCGTAGCCGAACATGATCCCCTGATCCCCTGCCCCCACCAGGTCCAGGGGATCGCCCGCGTGGTCGTCGGCCTCATTGACCCCCTGGGCGATGTCCGGCGACTGCTGATCCAGGGCCACCAGGACGGCGCAGCTGTTCGCATCGAAGCCGCCGGCGCGGGCCCCCGTGTAGCCGATCTGGTTGATCACCCCACGCACCAGGGTGTTGAAGTCGACCCGGGCGGTGGTGGTGACCTCTCCGGTGATCAGGCACAGCCCGGTGTTGACCACGGTCTCGCAGGCGACCCGGGAGGCTGGATCCTGGGCCAGCAGGGCATCGAGAACCGCATCGCTCACCTGGTCGCAGATCTTGTCGGGATGGCCTTCTGTCACCGACTCGGAGGTGAACACGTACCGGCTCATGGTGCCCCTGCCAAATGACCCCACAGGATATGTGGTGAGTCGCCCGATCCCACGGGTGCGATCGGGCGCGTCAGCGGCAGCGGGCCTGGAGATCGGCCCACTGCCGCAGCTGGGGAAAGCTCGGGTCGAGGGGTGGAGGGCTGCGCCAGCCGGCCACATAGCCGAGCACCACGCCGACCCCGGCCTGCCGGGCCATCAGCAGATCGCTGTTGGCGTCACCGATCAGGGCGCAGCGGGCCGGCGCCACACCCAGTTCGTCGCAGAGGGCATGGACGGCGGCGGGATCGGGTTTGCGGGGGGTGTGCTCGGCACTCCAGAGGGCTTGGAAATGCTGACGGATGGCCTGGCTGTCCAGAAAGGCCTCGATGCCCCGCACCTCGTCGTTGCTGATCACGGCACAGCGCACCGATGCCCTGGCCAGCTGGTCGACCAGGTCGTGGAGCCCTTCGGTGGCCAGGGGCCTGTGCAGGCTGCCCTGGCCATGCAGGCTGTCGGTGGCGCTGAACACCCTCTGGCTGAGCTCGAGGGCCTCGGGCCAGCCCAGACCCACCTGGCTCAGGGCGGTTGCCGTGGAGATCAGGTTGTGCTCCCGGCTGGCCACCGCCGTGGTGCCCGCCGGGTTGATCGCTTCACCGTCGAGCCCGTAGGCACGCTCGAGCAGATCCTTGAGCTCGTGGTGTCCGGCGGAGCCGACCCAGGGATGGTGTTCGGCCAGCAACTGGCCGCAATGAAAAACCCTGGCCTTGGCCAGGGCATGGAGCATGGGTTCGCTGATGGAGAGGGTGCCGTCCTTGTCGAACAGAACGGCTTCCACCTCTCCGATCGGCTGGCCCGAGAGCAGCAGCAGGGCCACGGGGATCAGTCGAGGGTGACACCCATGGGCTCGTTGTCCTCGGCCTGCTCCAGCAGCATCTGCTTGTAGCGGGCTGCCATCTCCTCGGCCTTGTCGAACACCTTCTGGGGGTCGGTGAGCATGTCGCCGGGTTCGGGCTCGAGCGCCTTGGTGGAGAGGGAGATGCGACCGCGTTCGGCGTCGAGGTCGATGATCATCACCTTCATCTGGTCGTTGACGTTGAGCACCGTGTGGGGCGTCTCGATGTGCTCGTGGCTGATCTCGGAGATGTGCAGCAGGCCGCTCACCCCACCGATGTCGATGAAGGCGCCGTAGGGCTTGATGCCTCGCACCGTGCCGAGCACCACTTCGCCCACCTCGAGGCGGTTCATCTTGCGCTCCACCAGCGCCCGGCGATGGCTCAGCACGAGGCGGTTGCGCTCCTCGTCCACCTCCAGGAACTTCAAGGGGAGGAAGTCGGCCACCAGCTCTTCCTTGGCCTTGCGGGTGCTGATGTGACTTCCGGGGATGAAGCCACGCAGCCCTTCGACCCGTACCAGGGCACCACCGCGGTTGGTGGCGAACACCTCGGAGTAGATGGTGGCGTCTTCCTTCTGCAGCTGGCGCACCCGCTCCCAGGCCCGCTGATACTCGATGCGGCGGATCGAGAGGGTGAGCTGTCCATCCTCGTTCTCTTCGCTGAGGATGAAGAATTCCCGGATCTCGCCGGGCTCGAGCACGTCGCTGAGCCCCTCGACCCGGTTGATCGAAACCTCCTGCAGGGGCATGAAGGCGGCGGTCTTGGCGCCGATGTCGATCATCGCGCCCTTGGATTCCAGGGCGAAGACGGTGCCGTTGACGACGTCACCAGGCTTGAAGTTGTAGTCGTACTTGCTGAGCAGCGAGGCGAACTCGTCCAGCGTGAAGCCCACGCCGTCGAGGTCGCGTGAGGCGGCGCGGCTGCTCGGGTCATCCGCCGTGGGCACCTCCTCCGGAATGGCGAGGTCGAGATCGGCAGCCGCTTCAGCGGCCAGGTCCTGATCGGCCTCGATGGTGCTGAGATCGGAAGGGGTCACGGTCATGGGGATCGGCGGCCTGCCGGAGGCAGTGTGAAGGGTTGGATGGACCCGCCCGCCAGCAGGGCCATCGCAATGGGTCACTGTATCAATGCGTCCGCACCCTGGATCAATGCGCCCGTACCCACTCGGATGAGCGCGTACGGCGGGCGTTCAGCCGATGGTCGCCAGCGCCTTGGGCTTGGTGGCTCTCCGCAGGCCTTCCAGGGTCGCCACGAAATCACTGATGCCCTGGAACTGCCGGTAGACCGAGGCGAAGCGCACGTAGGCCACCTCGCTCATCTCGGAGAGCTGATGCAGCACCAGTTCCCCGATCTCCGCACTGCTCACCTCCCGGCCGGGGCGTTGCTGGAGCTGCAGCTCGATCTCGTCGACCACCAGCTCCAGCCTGGCTGGATCCAGGCCGGTCTTCTCGCAGGCTCGCAGCAGGCCGTGCAGAAGCTTGGCCCGGTTGAAGGTTTCCCGACTGCCGCTGCGTTTCACCACCGTGATCGGCACCGTCTCCACCCGTTCGTAGGTGGTGAACCTGAATTCACAGTTGAGGCACTCCCGCCGCCGCCGCACGCTCCGCCCGCTGTCAGCTGCCCGCGATTCGAGCACCCGACTGTCGGTGTGTTGGCAGGAGGGGCATTGCATCCCCGAGGGTCCGGGCTGTCGTTATTGAAGTTTAAGCAGCACTTCTGCCTTTGAGAAGGGCAACGGAACGCGCCGACACGGCGGTTGAGGCCTGGTGGGCCGCCCGCGCTTCGGGCTTGGGGTCCCTGGCGGTCCCGCGCCAGGGAGGTGCTCAGATGCTGCCCAACCATGAAAAAGCCCCCGGCACGAGTGCCAGGGGCAGGATTCGAGGCGGTGATGGGATCGTTACTTCCCGATCTTCGGAGGATCGCGGAAGGCGATCGCGAAGAAGAGGGTCGCGATGGCCAGGGTCAGGATCAGGATGTAAGCAAAGCTCTCCATGGGGTGCTCCCGGGGTCAGCTGAGGGGTGTGCCGGCCGGTGGCACAAAGCCCTCCGGCAGACGACGGGTGGATTTGTCGCCGAGCTTCTGGAAGAGGCCGAACTCAACCTGTTCGCCCAGGTCAGGATCGATCCCGGCGAACACATCGCGGTAGAGGGTGCGGGCACCGTGCCAGATGTGGCCGAAGAAGAAGAGAAGGGCGAAGGTGGCATGGCCGAAGGTAAACCAGCCGCGCGGTGAGCTGCGGAAGGTGCCGTCGGAGTGGTAAGTCTCGCGGTCGAAGTCGAACGCTTCGCCGAGCTGAGCCTTGCGGGCCAGACGCTTGACGTCAGCAGGATCGGTGAAGGTCTGGCCGTTGAGCGCACCGCCATAGACGGTTGCGGTCACACCGGTCTGCTCGAAGGAGTACTTCGCCTCGGCACGCCGGAAGGGGATGTCGGCGCGCACGATGCCGTCCTGGTCCTGCAGAACGACAGGGAAGTTCTCGAAGAAGTTGGGCAGGCGGCGCACCTCGAGATCGCGTCCGTCCTTGTCGGTGAAGGCGATGTGACCCAGCCAGCCGGTGGGGAGGCCGTCCCCGTTGACCATGGGACCCACCCGGAAGAGGCCTCCCTTGGCGGGGCTGTTGCCCACATAGTCGTAGAAGGCGAGCTTCTCGGGAATCGAGGCGTAGGCCTGTTCCTTGGTGGCGCCATTGTCGAGAGCCGTTTGAACCCGACGGCTGATCTCAGCCTTGAAGTAACTCTGGTCCCACTGGAAGCGGGTGGGGCCGAAGAGCTCGACGGGGGTGGCTGCTGCGCCGTACCACATGGTGCCCGCGACGACGAAGGCGGCGAAGAAGACGGCCGCAATGGCGGAGGCCAGCACCGTTTCGATGTTGCCCATCCGCAGAGCCTTGTAGAGGCGCTCGGGGGGCCGGGTGGTGATGTGGAAGATGCCGGCGATGATGCCGACGATGCCGGCGGCGATGTGGTGGGCGACGATGCCCCCCGGGTTGAAGGGGTTGAAGCCTTCGGGGCCCCAGGATGGCTGAACCGGTTCGAGATGTCCGGTGAGCCCATAGGCATCACTCACCCACATCCCCGGGCCGAAGACACCGGTGAGGTGGAAGGCGCCGAAACCGAAGCAGCCGAGGCCTGCAAGCAGCAGGTGGATCCCGAAGATCTTGGGAAGGTCGAGGGCGGGCTCACCGGTGCGCGGGTCCTGCCAGATCTCCAGGTCCCAGTAGGTCCAGTGCCAGATGGCGGCGAGGAACAGGAGGCCGCTGAAGATGATGTGGGCCGCCGCCACGCCCTCGAAGCTCCAGAAGCCAGGGTCGACACCGGTTTCACCGGTGATGCTCCAGCCGCCCCAGCTGCCGGTCACGCCCAGGCGGGCCATGAAGGGCATCACGAACATGCCCTGGCGCCACATCGGGTTGAGCACCGGGTCGGATGGGTCGAAGATGGCGAGCTCGTAGAGCGCCATGGAGCCGGCCCAGCCGGCCACCAGCGCAGTGTGCATGAGGTGCACGGCGAGCAATCGGCCCGGGTCGTTGATGACGACCGTGTGCACCCGATACCAGGGCAATCCCATGGGGGGTAGTTCTGGGTGGGTTGGGCGATCGTAAGGGCGTGACGGTTCCTGCGGAGGCGCTGGTTACGGACCGCAACGGCGTCTCGCCTCCGTCTCGCTGCCGTCTCACCTCCGGCCCAGCGCCGTCTCGCCGGCTGGGCGTCGCACAATGAACGCCGCTGCCTGCCCTGAACCATGCCGGTGATCCGTTTCCTGCGGGAGGGGTGCGATGTGGAGTGCTATCCGGGCGAGAACCTGCGCGAGGTGGCCCTGCGCGAGGGGATCCAGCTCTACGGACTCAAGGGGACCCTGGGTAACTGCGGCGGCTGTGGCCAGTGCATCACCTGTTTCGTGGAGGTGGCCGATGGCGCCACGGCGTCCGCGCTGAGCCCGCGAACGGCGGTGGAGGATCAGAAACTCCGTCGTCGCCCCCAGGGCTGGCGTCTGGCCTGCCAGGCCCTGGTGCAGCACTCCGTGGTGGTGCTGACCCGTCCCCAGGTCGGGCTCCCCGACAAGGAGGCCCGGCTCGCCGCGGCCCTCGCCTCGCCCCTGCCGGCTGGACCCACCAGCTGGCCAGCGCCCCCAGAAACTGAAGCCGAGGTTGAGCAGGAGGCTGGCGGGGAGGAAGCGTCCTCGGCAGCGGAGGAGGGCCGGCTCTGAACCCATCGGGCCCGCTCCCCGCTCCCCGCTCCCCGCGCACTGGAGCGAGCGCAACGAGCGGTGAAGCCCCGGGAAGGTCACCCTGTTGGCGGTGATACCCTCCCAGCACCCTCAATCCCCCTATGGAAACCAACGATCTCGGCTTCGTCGCCAGCCTGATGTTCGTCCTGGTTCCGACGGTGTTCCTGCTGGTGCTCTACATCCAGACGAGCAGCCGCCAGGGCGGCTGAGCGCCTCCCAATTAGCGCCCCCCAAGCGCCCCGCCATCAGAGGCTCAGCTCAGGGGCGCAGTCAGAGGGCCGCCAGGGGGAGCACCCGCCAGGCCTGGCGGCGCAGCCGGCTTCAGCGCCGCCCTTCGGGCTCGCGCACCAGCAGCACCGGTGCCGGGGCATGCACCCGGATGTAATCGCTCACCGAGCTGCCCAGGAGTCGGTCGAGATCGACCAGGGCCTTGGCGACGACCGGTCGCCGATCCTGCGAGGCGATGACCAGCAGGTCGGCCCGGCATTCTTCGGCCGCTGTACAGAGGGTTCGGGCCACATCGCCGGTGCGGTGGAGGGGTTCCATCGCCACACCCAGGGAGCGGGCCCGCTGCACGGCCTTCTCGAGCACCGCATCGGCCGGGGAGTGGCCGCCGCGCGTGGGGGCGAGGTCCTGGCGGCTCACGTGCACCCCGGTCAGGCTCCCGCCCGGAACCTCCCTGACCAGTTCGCAGGCCAGTTTCAGGGCGTCATCGCCGACCCCGGTGCCGTCGATGGCCACCATCACGCGGTTGACGTGGCGGACGTAGAGGTCATCCCGGACCAGGAGCATCGGCCGGGTCGAGAGCTGGAAGACGTACTGGCTGGCGCTGTTGCTGAGGATCGACTGGAGCCGGCTGAGCCCCCGCGATCCCATCACGATGAGATCGGCGCCGAGTTCCTCGGCGACCCGCAGCACCGTCTGCTTGGCATCCCCCTGGCGGATGATCGTGTTGATCTCGGCCGGGTCCAGCCCCAGCCGGGCCACGGCGGCGGCCACGATCCCCGCCGCCTGCTGCCAGTGCTGCTGGAAGTCCTCGCCGGCCTGCTCCGGCACGACGTGCAGCAGATTGAGGCGGGCCTGACGCACCACGGGGATGTCGCGCAGCATGCGCACCATCTCTTCGACGTGGCCTTTGCCGGAATCGGCGATCAGAACGTTGCGGAACACGGACTTGGGCACCGGGCTGTCCGGCAGCCTATGGCGGTTTTCCGTGTCCCAGGTCCCAGCCATGCAGACCGTGATGCAGCCCAGGGGCTGGCTCCTGGAGCGCCGCGTGCTTCCCCAGCACACCGACCATGCCGGGGTGGTCTGGCATGGGGCCTACGTCGCCTGGCTGGAGGAAGCGAGGGTCGAGGCCCTCGCGGCTGCCGGGCTGCCCTACAGCACCCTGTCGGCGCGTGGCCTGGAGATGCCGGTGGTGAGCCTGCGCATCGATTACCGCCAGGCGCTTCTCCACGGTGAGATGGTGCGGCTCAGGAGCGAAGTGTTGCCCCGTCAGGGCGTGCGACTGCCCTGGAGGACCGTCTTCCTGCGCGGGGATGGGGACGAGGTGGCTGCCGAGGCCCACGTCACCCTGGTGCTGGTGGATCGTTCGGGCGGAGCGGATCGGCGCCGGGTGCTGCGGCAGTTCCCCGGCGACCTGGCGGCGGCCCTGGCCCGCCTGGAGCAGGGCCAGGATTAGGATCAGTACACATGTACTGATTTCCATGGGGTCTGTGCTGCGGCTTCCTCGGGTAGGCGGGGGTCCCGGCTCGTGCGGCTGGCCCGGCGCCAGGCGGGGGGCGGATGGTGCGAGGCTCCCGTGGGAGCAGGAACGGCGGCTGGCGTGGCTGCTCTGGGCCTCGTGCCCTGGTGTCGGCTGGATGCGGTTGCGGGCCATCGAGGACCACTTCGGCTCCCTGCTCCAGGCCTGGCAGGCGCCGCCGGAAGCCTTTCTCTCCCTCCCGGGTCTGGGGCCGGCGTGGCTGCGGCAGCTGCAGCGGTTCCGGGCGCACTGGGGTGCGGAGCCCCTGGCGGCTTTCTCAGCCGCTGTGGCGGGCGGCCGCCGGGCGCTGCTGCCCGGTGATCCGACCTACCCGGCAGCGGTGGCCTCCCTGGAGCGCCCCGCGCTGGCCCTGCGCTGGCGGGGGCAGGGTTCGCTGTGGCCCCTGCTCGCCAGGCGGGCGGCCGTGGCGGTGGTGGGTACCCGCAGGCCCTCCCGCCATGGCCTGGCGATGGCGGAAGCCCTGGGGGCCGCCCTCGCCACGGCCGGTTGGCCCGTGGTGAGCGGCCTGGCCGAGGGCATCGATGCCGCCGCCCATCGGGGCTGTCTGGCCGAGCGGGGGCGGCCGGTGGCGGTGCTCGGCACCCCGCTGGAGCGCGTTTATCCACGGCATCACACGCAGCTTCAACGCCAGGTGGGCGAACGGGGGCTGCTGGTCAGCGAGCACCCCCCGGGGGCCTCGGTGCGTCCCGGTCACTTCGCCGCCCGCAACCGCCTGCAGGTGGCCCTGGTGAGGGCCGTCGTGGTGGTCGAGTGCCCGGAGCAGAGCGGGGCCCTCCAGTCGGCCGGCCTGGCCTGGCAGCAGCAGTTGCCGCTCTGGGTGGTACCCGCTGATGCGGCCCGCCTCTCGGCGCGCGGCAGCAATCGGCTGCTCAGCCAGGGGGCGACCCCCCTGCTCGAGCCCGCGGATTTGATCCGTCAGCTCGGTGCTGCTCCGCTGGCTCCTCGGGCCGGGAGCCTGCCCTGCGGTTCGGCGGCAGCGCCGCTCGCCGGGGTGGAAGGAGCTCTCCTGGCGGCTCTGGCCGAGGGGGCTTCCCTCGAGCAGTTGTGCCAGCTCACCCAGGAGTCCGCACCCCAGATCGCCGCCCGTCTGCTCGCCCTGGAACTGGCGGGCCTGGTGCGGGCCGAGCCGGGCCTGCGCTGGCGTCGGCTCTAGCCTCGTCCCATGCGGAAGACGCTCCCCACCGCTGCCGATGCCGACGGTGGGCCCCAGGGGCCTCCACCGTCCGATGGCGTGCCGGGGGAGCTGCTCGCGGGCCGCGAGCTGCTGGCCTGGCGCCGTCGCTGTCTGGCCTCGGGCGGTCGTGCGGCTGATCTGGACTGGCTGCTGGATCTCGCGGGGGGATTGCCCTGGCCCACACTCCAGCGGGTCCATCTGGATCCGACCAAGCAGGTGCAGCTCACGCGACAGCGATCCGCGCTGGAGGCGTTGTGGCGGTGTCATCTGGAAACGAGCAAGCCGCTGCAGTACCTGGTGGGCCGCTGCCCCTGGCGGGACCTGGAGCTGCAGGTGGCGCCGGGCGTGCTGATCCCGCGCCAGGAAACGGAGCTGCTGGTGGAGCTTGCCCGGGATCGCTTGGCCTGTCCCCCGGCACGGTGGGCCGATCTGGGAACGGGTTCCGGCTGTCTGGCGATCGCCCTGGCGCGCCTCTGGCCAGGCGTGCAGGGCCTGGCGGTGGACCTCAGCCCGCTCGCCCTGGCCCAGGCCGAGCGGAACCTTCAGGCCGCCGGGGTCGGCGAGCAGGTCCAGCTGATCCAGGGGAGCTGGTGGCAGCCCCTGCGCTCGAGCTGGGGCCGGCTGGAGCTGGTGGTGGCCAATCCTCCCTACATCCCCACCGCCGTCTGGGCCGGCCTGGAGTCCGGCGTCCGGGAGCATGAGCCTGTGCTGGCGCTCGATGGTGGAGCTGACGGGCTGGAGGCGATCCGGCAGGTCGTCGCCGGTGCGGCCCAGGGGCTGGCCCCGGGGGGCTGGCTTCTGCTGGAGCACCATCACGATCAGAGCCCGGCCGTGCAGGAGCTGCTGACCCTGGCCGGTCTCGTTGAGACCTCGGCCCACCGGGATCTGGAGGGAACATGGCGGTTCGCCTCCGCCCGGCGGGGCCGGCGTGAGTGACCCGCATGCGTGAACGGATGGCCCAGGACAGCGTCACCTCCGCCCCCCTGCTGGCGGCACGGCTGAGAGGAGGGGAGCCTGCCCTGATCCCCACCGATACCCTGCCTGCCCTGGCGGCCACGCCGGAGCACGCCCAGCAGCTCTGGGCCCTGAAGCGGCGGCCGGCGGACAAGCCGCTGATTCTGATGGGGGCCGATCTGGAGCCTCTGCAGGAGGCCCTTGGCCTGGCCTGGCGGCAGGAGTGGCTCGCGATGGCCAGCGTTGCCTGGCCCGGGGCGCTCACCCTGGTGCTGCCGGCTCGCGGGCCGGCGGTGGAGAGTCTGAACCCTGGTGCCACCAGCCTCGGACTCCGCATCCCGGCCTGTGCGGTCACCCGGGAGCTCCTGAGGTTGAGCGGACCGTTGGCGACCACCAGTGCCAATGTCTCCGGCAGCCCTGCGGCCACCACCGCGGCGGCAGCTGCCGCCTGCTTCCCCGGTGTGCCCCTCCTGGGCCCCCTGCCCTGGCCGGAAGCCGGCGGCCTGGCCAGCACCGTGCTCGCCTGGAGTGATTCGGGCGCGTGGCAGGTTCTGCGGGCCGGTGCTTACCTGCCGCCAGGTCTCACCCCCTGACGCCGTTCCATGGCGGCCCTGATTCTGCTGCTGTTGGTCACGATGGGCCTCCATCACTGGGTGACCAGCCCCCTCCTGGCCAGCGGCACCTGGCTGCTGCAGGGCAGCTGGCTCCCCGGCGTGGCCCTGCTGCTGGGGGTCTGGCTGCTGGCAGGTCGCCGCTGACGGGGCTTAGGGTTCGCGCCCTTGGCAACGGGCTGGTTGCGGCGTCGTGTTCACCTGGTTACAGCTGTGCTGGCCCTGCTGGCCTGGGGGCTCACCCTCCTGGGTCATGGGGCCTTCCCTGTCGCGGCCCAGCAGCCGCGGGCCGAACTGCGCGGGGTCTGGCTGACCGCCAACGACATGCCCGTCCTGCGGGACAGGGCCCGCATGGGCCAGGCGGTCGCCCAGCTTGCCGCCCTGCGGTTCAACACCCTGTACCCGGTGGTCTGGAACGGAGGCCTGGCCTACTACCCCAGTCGGGTGGTGGAGGAGCGCCAGATCCAGAGCTTCACCTACCGCGGTCTCCAGGGACAGGATGTGCTCGGTGAGCTGATCGCCGAGGGGCGTCGCCAGGGATTGCTCGTGATCCCCTGGTTTGAATTCGGCTTCATGGCCCCCAAGGACTCCGCCCTGGCCCGCCGCCATCCCGACTGGCTGACCCGCAAGCAGGACGGTGGGTTGACCTCGATCAGCGCGGCCGGGGAAGTGGCCTGGCTCAACCCGTTCCGGCCGGAGGTGCAGCAGCTGATCACCGACCTGGTGCTGGAGGTGGTGGGCCAGTACGGCGCCGATGGGATCCAGTTCGACGACCACATGAGCCTGCCGAAGGACTTCGGCTACGACCCCTTCACCATGGCGCTTTACCGCAAGGAGACCGGCAAGCCACCGCCGGCCAATCCTGCCGATGCTGCCTGGGTGAAGTGGCGGGCGGACAAGATCACGGCGTTCATGGAGCGTCTGAGCCAACAGGTGCGCGCCCTCAGGCCCGGCGCCCTGATCTCCATCTCGCCGAACTACTACGACTTTGCCTACAAGCTCCAGCTGCAGGATTGGCGGGCCTGGGTACGGCGTGGCATCGCCGATGAGCTGCTGGTGCAGATCTACCGCCCGGATCTGCCCAGCTACCTGCCCCATCTGCTGCGGCCTGAAGTGCAGGAAGCCAGGCAGAAGATCCCGACGGCCATTGCGATCATGAGTGGCCAGCGCAACCGCCCAGCGCCGCTGGACCTGCTGGGCCAGAAGGTGTTGGCCAACCGGGCCCAGGGGCTCGGTGTGGCGTTCTTCTATTTCGAAAGCCTCTGGGATCTTGGCCCCGAGCCCATGGCCGATCGGCAGGCGATGATCGGGCGCTGGTTTGCCACCCCCGCCCCGCGGCGCCAGCCTGCGGCAGCGGTGAATCCGGCCTCACCACCAGAGCTGCCTCCCATGCCCCAGCCGCCGCCCCCGCCCCCGCCGCCCCCGCCCCTGCGCGTCCCGGCGGCCGACGCCAGCGGTTGAGTTCCTGGCCGTCCTCGGGCGCGAGGGCCCTGCTCCCTGGGCTTGCAGGGTGTTTGCAGTTGCCCGCATTCGCTCGGGAAAGGCGGAGACCTCCTCTTGAATGCAGCGGGGCACAGGCCCCACCATCGCCGTTCCCCATCCTGCCCCCGGCCCATGACCAGCGCCCCTGAAGACACCCTCTGGTTTCGGGTGCTGCTGGCCCTGCGCTGGCCGCTGGCCCTGGTGGCCTCGGCAGCGATTCTCGGGGGGGTGCTGCTGCAGGTGTTGAGCCGCCCGATTCCGATTCGGATCGCCCTGGCACCGGGCCAGTCGCTTCCTGTCAGGGCCGATGTGGCAGTCGATCAGCTCGACCAGCCTCTGCAGGTGAAGCAGCTGAGTGACCAGCTGAACATCAAGACCCAGGAGGTTGTCACGGTCCGCGGTGTGGTGGACATCGCGTCCAAAGCCGCCATCCCGATCTCCGGTCAGCCGAAGGTGGTGATCACGAGTCCGGTGGACGTCAGGGCGTCTGCTCCCCTGCCGGTCAAGGCCACCGCCGAGGTCACGGCCCAGCAGGCCCTGCCCGTGCAGGGTGATGTGAATGTGAAGCACGACAAACCGGTCACCGTGAACGGAGCGATCAATGTGGACGGCGCGGTGAAAGTGGACACTGACGACAAACCCTTCAAGATCGAGTTTGACCGTGGCTTGATGGGAATTTTCTAGCGGTCCCTCCCAGCTCAGCGTTTCCGCTCCCTGTTTTCGCTCCCTCCCCGCCGGGTTCGCTCCGGCCGGTGCTGCAATGGCGGGTTGAAAGCCGGCTAACGGATTTGAACCGATGGCCTTCGCTTTACAAAAGCGCTGCTCTACCGCTGAGCTAAGCCGGCCGGAGATCCATCTCCAGGTTCCAGATTACCGGGCCGTCAGCGTCCAGATCAGCAGCTGGGTGCGGTTGCGGCAACCGGTCTTGGCCAGGAGGCTGGCGATGTGGCTCTCCACGGTGCGCACGCTCAGCACCAGGGCAGCCGCGATCTCACGGTTGGTCTGGCCGCGGCAGACCAGGCTGAGCACGCGTCCCTCGGCCGCCGTGGGGCTGGGCGGTTCGGCGGTGTCCACCGCATGGCTCTCAGAAGGGTGCATCAGGCCTCCGGAACGGGAGAGGGAACTGATTCCAGCCTTCCCACAGGATGGAGGTGGCCTTCAGGGGCTGCTCGGTGTCGGACTGGATGACTCACCCGCCGCCGCTGTCATCTCATCGGGGAGACGACGGGCCCGCTTGATCGGCAGGTTGGCCACCAGGGCGGTGACCCTGTCTTCCGTTTCCAGACTCACGTCCCCTCCCTCCACATCGATCTCAACGTAGCGGCTCACCACCTCGAGAATTTCGCGGCGCATCTGCTGGAGCAGCTCCGGATTGAGGTCGCTGCGGTCGTGGGCCAGCACGAGCTGGAGGCGTTCCTTGGCGGTGGTGGCGCTGGCCTGTTCCCGGCCGAGCAACTTGTTGATCAGGTCGCGCAAGGTCATCGGCTCAGAAGATCTTGGTTTGCATCAGGCGGCCGATCTTGGCCCGCAGGCCCTGGCGCTCCTTGCCTGGGTCGATCAGGGGCACGTCCTCGCCACAGAGGCGGCGCGCCACGTTGCTGTAGGCCCGGGCCGCCGGGGACTGGGTCCCGGTGAGCGTCAGCGGTTCCCCCCGGTTCGTGGAGACGATCACCTGCTCGTCCTCCAGCACCAGACCGAGCAGAGGCAGGGCCAGGATGTCGGTGACATCGTCCACGGCCAGCATCTCCTGGTTGGCCATCATCCGGGGCCGTACCCGGTTGAGCACCAGTTGGATGGGCTTGACCCCCTCGGTGTTGAGGAGGCCGATCACCCGGTCGGCGTCACGCACGGCGGACACCTCGGGCGTGGTGATCACGATCGCCTCGCGGGCCGCCGCCATGGCATTGCGGAATCCTCCCTCGATGCCGGCGGGCGCATCGATCAGCACGTAGTCGAAGCTTTCGCCCACCATCGCGGCGATCTTCTGCATGTCCTCCGGCTTGAGCCACTCGAGCATGCGTGGGTTGCCGGCGGGGAGCAGGGCGAGGTTCGGTTCCTGCTTGTGCTTCACCAGCGCCTGTTCCAGCCGGCAGTTGTCCGCCAGCACGTCCTGGGCCGTGTAGACGATCCGGTTCTCGAGGCCCAGCAGAAGATCCAGGTTGCGCAGGCCGAAGTCGGCATCCAGCACCGCGGTGCGGGCGCCCTGCTTGGCCAGGGCGATGCCCAGGTTGGCCGTGAGGGTGGTCTTGCCCACGCCTCCCTTGCCGGAGCAGATCAGGATGTAGCGGGTGGACGCGGCTACCACGGCACTGGCTGAGGTCGGGGCAGGTTAAGGCCAAATGCTCGGCCGGAGGCAACGGTGTGAGCCTCGGGATTTCCCGGATCCGCCTCCCGGGCGCGAGCCGTCGCTCTCCCGGGTGCGTGCCGTGGCTGAGCGGTCTCCCCCCTGCCGCCTCACCCCCCGAGGGGCCAGGTCGGTGGGGCCGGCTCCAGACAGATCACCCCATCCACCAGGCTGGCCTGCTCGGCCAGTCCGGCAGGCGGGCTGCCCTCCGGTCCCCGGGCCACGGCGGTGGCGATCCGCAGCTGAAGCGGGCGCAGCTGCAGGGCGACGATCCGCGCGGAGCGGTCGCCTTGGCTCCCCGCATGGGCCGTGCCCCGCAACCGACCCCACACCAGCACATGGCCGGTGGCGGTGATCCGGGCGCCGGGGTTGACGTCGCCCAGCAGGAGCACCGATCCCTCGCTCTGGAGGTGATCGCCCGAGCGCAGGGTGCCGCGGTGCAGGGTCAGGGATGGGGGGAAGGGATCGTCCCCGGTGGCCGGAAGTGTGGCGGGGAGAGTGGCAGGGCGAGTGGCAGGCGGTGGCGGCGGATCCCCGCTGCCGCCGCGATGGGTGTCCAGGCCCAGGACCGCGCCCGCCACCAGGGTGCGCGGGTCGCTGCTTCGGATCGCCTCCAGAGACAGGCCGGCGGCTGTCAGCCGTGAGGCGATCGCCCGCAGCTCCCGCACCGGCAGCCACCAGTCCGAGGCCTGGAGCTCGAGGCCCCCGCGGGCCAGCGTGGGATGCAGCAGCGCGGCCGCGTCCAGCGACCGTTCCACCAGGTCGAGGGCCCGTTGCTCGGGGCTGGCCCCCGGCAGCGCCAGCACGTGCCGTTCCCCGAGCCGGTTGGCGGGCATGAGGACGGCGCCGAGCGGCGAAAGGGTCATCAGACCTCGATGCGATGCCGCAACTTAGGGGCCACCTCGGCGGGATGGATCAGCCAGGCCAGCTCCACCGGTTGGCTCAGGCTGCGCACCAGGGCTGACCTCTGCTCCAGGGCCTGGAGGTGCCGGCCGTCCCAGAGGCGAAGCCCGCCCGCATAGGCGTGGTAGCCCCGGCTCTGACGCTGCTGCAGAGCACAGCAGCCATCGGCGGCGAAGCCCTCGGCTTCGGCCAGCTGCCGCGCCAGGGCGAGCAGCTCCAGCCGACGGGCGGGAGCGTGGAGACTCACGTCGGTGGCCTTCAGCAGGCGCCGCTGCAGCAGCCTTCGGCAGGGCTCGGCCAGTTCGGCTGGAGCCTCCTCCATCCAGCGCTCGAGGTGGTAGCCGGTGCGGATGTCGTCGTTGGCGAGGTAGGTCTCCAGATCCAGATCCTGTTGATCCCAGAGCCACTGGGCCATCACGCCGTCGGCCCAGACCAGCTGCGGCCCCAGACGGCGCGCCACCTGGATCACCCGGCAGAGCAGCCAGTTGCAGACCACGTTCAGCCGGTGGTTGTAGACACTGCGGTACATCAGGTTGCGGACCACCAGGTAGTGCTCCACGGCCATCAGTCCCTTGGGATGCAGGGCCAGGGTTCCGTCCGGCGCCAGGGTGAGCGCCGCCAGGATGCGTTGGAGGTCCAGTCGGCCGTAACTGGTCCCGGTGCTGTAACTGTCCCGCAGCAGGTAGTCGAGCCGGTCGCAGTCGAGCTGGCTGCTCACCAGGGCCTTGATCGCCGGGCTGGGGTGGCGGCCATGCTCCAGCAGGTCGGCCACGGCCTCGGCGGTGCCGGGGGCCAGGGCCTCCATCGGTCCGCGCAGGGCGGGGTGGTCCCGAACCAGGCGCCCGGACCAGGCTTCGTGCTGCAGGCCGTACATCTCCTCGCCGGAGTGGCTGAGCGGCCCGTGCCCCACATCGTGCAGGAGCGCCGCGGCATAGAGCACGGCGCGATGCTCGGCCAGCTGGGGATGGTGCCGTTCCAGATTCCGCAGGGCGAGGCGGGCCAGCTCGAGCACCCCCAGCGAGTGGGTGAACCGGCTGAACTCGGCTCCGTGGAAGGTGAGGAAGGCAGGGCCGAGCTGACGAATGCGCCGCAGGCGCTGGAAGGGAGCCGTGTCGATCAGCGCGATCGCCAGCGCTTCGGCCGGGTCTCTGTCGTCCAGCCGGATCGCGCCATGGAGGGGATCGTGATACGAGCGCTCGGTCATGCCTGCACGTCCGGCTGCACCAACCGTCCCAGCAGCAGATGGGCGGCCTCATCCAGCCAGCTGTCGCCGTCGCCACCGGGGTTGAGGGGTTCCGGCGCCGGGAGGAGGTGGTCCGGCGCGATGCCCTGGTTCTGAATGTCGCGCCCGCTGGGGGTGAGGTAACGGGCCACGGTCACGGCCAGACCGCTGTTGTCCCCCAGCGAGATCAGGGTCTGGATCAGTCCCTTGCCGAAGGTGCGGGCGCCGGCCAGCTCGCATCGCCCGTTGTCCTGCAGGGCCCCGGCCAGGATTTCGCTCGCACTGGCGGTGCCGCCGTTCACCAGGGTGAGCATCGGACCGCTGTAGAGCAGGCCTGGACCGGCCTGCAGCGGCGAGCTCAGGCCCCCGCGGTCCTCGGTCTCGACGATCGGTCGGCTGTCGAGCAGCTGGTCCGCCACGGCCAGCCCCGCACTGACCAGGCCGCCGGAGTTGTTGCGCAGATCGAGGATCAGCCCCTCGATGTCCTGCGCGACCAGATCCTGCAGCGCCTGCTTCACCTGCTCCGGAACGGGCTCCGCGAACTGGGTCACCCGCAGGTAGCCGATGGTGTGCCCGTCCAGCCGCAGGCGTCGGCTGCGTACCGGCCTGAGGTCCACCTGGCGCCGTTCCAGCACGAGCTCTCGGGGCCCATCGCCGCCGTTCACGGTGACCAGCACCTGGCTGCCGGAGGGGCCCCTCAGGGCCGCCGCCGTGCCCTCCAGGCCGAGGCCCATGGCGTCCTTGCCGTCCACCTGCAGCAGCTCGGTGCCGCTGGCCACCTGGGCCTCGGCGGCTGGGGAGTCGTCCAGGGGGGCGATCACCACGATTCTCTGGTCGCTGGTCCTCTGGTCGCTGCTCGTCTGGTCGCTGTCCTGCAGGCCGATCTGCAGCCCCACGCCGCTCACGCTGCCCTGGGTGCTGGAGCGCAGGTTGGCGTAGTCGGCCGGACGCAGCAGGCGGGTGTAGGGGTCCCCCAGCGGAGCAAGCATCGCCTCGATGGCGTCATAGGCATCGTCGGAGCTGGAGATCGGACGCTCCAGGGCTTTCTGGCGCAGGCGCCGCCAGTGCACCGCCTCGAACCGCTGCGGATCCACGTAGCTCTGGTTGACCAGGCGCCAGGCTTCCACCACCAGTTGCTGCGCATCGCTGAGGGCCAGGGCCGCAGGGGCCCCCAGCAGCAGGGCGACACAGAGCAGCAGGGCCAGCAGCTGGGATCCACGGCCGTTCCAGGCCCGGCGGGCTGCCGGGGGGGCCGGTGGCCTGGACGGCAGGAACGACGGGCGTTCAGTGCTCACGGAGGCTTCGAGGCGTTGCGTAGACTCTCGCAACCAAACCACCCAGCTGCATGGCGAACACTCCTGCTGGAAAGTCGTCCCCGGTCTACGACTGGTTCCAGGAGCGCCTCGAGATCCAGGCCATTGCCGACGACATCTCGGCCAAGTACGTGCCCCCCCACGTCAATATTTTTTATTGCCTTGGCGGGATCACGCTGGTCTGCTTTCTGATCCAGTTCGCGACCGGCTTCGCGATGACGTTCTATTACAAGCCGACCGTCACCGAGGCCTATGCCTCCGTCCAGTACCTGATGACCGACGTCAGCTTCGGCTGGCTGATCCGCTCCGTGCACCGCTGGAGCGCCTCGATGATGGTGCTGATGCTGATCCTGCACGTCTTCCGCGTGTACCTCACCGGCGGCTTCAAGCGCCCCCGGGAGCTCACCTGGGTCACCGGTGTGACCATGGCTGTGATCACCGTCTCCTTTGGCGTCACCGGCTATTCCCTCCCCTGGGATCAGGTGGGTTACTGGGCCGTCAAGATCGTCTCCGGCGTTCCCGCGGCCGTTCCCGTGGTCGGCGACTTCATGGTGGAACTGCTCCGCGGCGGTGAGTCCGTCGGCCAGTCGACCCTGACCCGCTTCTACAGCCTGCACACCTTTGTGATGCCCTGGCTGCTGGCGGTGTTCATGCTCATGCACTTCCTGATGATCCGCAAGCAGGGCATCTCCGGTCCCTTGTGACCCTTCGACACCTTCGTTCATCAGTCCCGATCCGAGGCCTTTAGCCTCTTCTCCATTCAGCGATCCCTGCGCCCGGCCAGACGCCATGCACATCCTCAAGAAGCCTGACCTCACCGATCCCGCCCTCCGCGCCAAGCTGGCCAAGGGGATGGGCCACAACTATTACGGCGAGCCCGCCTGGCCCAACGACCTCCTCTACATGTTCCCGGTGGTGATCCTGGGGACCATCGGCTGCATCGTGGGCCTCGCGGTGCTGGATCCGGCGATGCTGGCCGACAAGGCCGATCCCTTCGCCACACCGCTGGAGATCCTGCCCGAGTGGTACCTCTATCCGGTCTTCCAGATCCTGCGCGTCGTTCCCAACAAGCTTCTGGGGATCGCCCTGCAGACCATGATCCCGCTTGGCCTGATGCTGGTTCCCTTCATCGAGAGCTTTAACAAGTTCCAGAACCCGTTCCGCCGTCCCGTGGCGATGGCGGTCTTCCTGTTCGGCACCGTCTTCACCATCTACCTCGGCATCGGTGCAGCTCTCCCGATCGACAAGTCCCTGACCCTCGGTCTCTTCTGATCGGCTCCTGCCTCCCGGCGCGCTGATCCCCGTTCACCAAGCTTCCACCGCGGCCGATGGCCGCGGTTTTTTTTGTGCCAGCCCCAGCTGAGGCCATCAACCCTGCAGCTCAGCGGCGGAACAGTCCCGGGGCCCGCTCGGGATCCAGATCCAGCAGGGTCACATCCTGCGGCTTCACCCGGAGCAGGTGATGCAGCAGCAGAAAGCCCACGATGGTCCAGGTCTGGTAGGTGCGGGCCTGTTGGCCCACCCAGGTGCCGGTGGGGCCGTCGAAGTATTCCGCCCATTGCTGCCTTGGCAGCTGGTTGAGCTGGCTCCAGTAGCACTCCTCGAGCATCGCCTTCATCTGGCCCATCAACAGCAGGTCAGCCTCCGGGTGCTGCTGTTCGTGCAGCAGGATCGCCCCCCCGAGGAACCAGAGCAGGCTCGGCCAGTGCCCCCCGTTGTGGTAGCTCCAGGGCCAGTTCTTGGGATCGGAGCCGGTCTTGTTGCGCCATTCGATGTCCTCCATCGGCGGATGGCAGATCCGCATCGGCATCTGGGCCATCAGATCGGCCCGGTTGTGCAGCACCAGGCGGAACAGTGCCCGTTGCTGGGGTGCGGTCAGCAGGCCGAACAGGCAGGCCAGGGAGTTGCCCAGGCTGTAAAAGCGGAAATCGGGACGCCCGGTCCGCATGTTGCCGATCAGGTAGCCGCCGCGGTTCTCCAGCCAGTCCTGCAGCCAGGGGGGAATGACCTGGGGCTGCACGTTGAACTCGTTTTCATGCTGCTGATCGCCGTACTGCTCGGTCGGCCGGCGCCGCAGCACCTGCATGGTCTTGCTCGTCACCCAGTAGTGCTTGAGGAGGAACGAGCGCAGGTCATGCAGCCACTGGCGGGTGAGGCCGAGGCGCTGATCCAGCAGCCGGCTCATCGAACTCGCCTGGGCCAGCTCCATGAGGTTGCAGCAGCTGCGCAGGCAGCCGTACAGCAGCACCTCCACCTCCAGCGGGGCTCCCCAGACGTCCATGGGGCGATCAATCATGAAGGCACAGTCCGGCACGAACAGCACGGGTGTGCCCTCGAAGGTCGGGTGGAGCACCAGGTCGAGCAGCAACTGCACCCCCCGCTGCACCCGTTGGCTGGTGGCGAACTCCACGTCCTGACTCCGCTTGACGTAGAGCCAGCAGATCACCGGCCACCACAGGCTGGCGTCCACCGAGGTGATCCGGCCGATCGAGCGTTGGCCGTAGTCGGCCAGCAGCTGTCCGTTCTCCTCCACGAAGCTGGTGGGGAAGACCCCACGGGTCTGGTACTTGGTGCTCTGCAGGTCCAGGCAGACGCTGAGGAAGTTCCGCACGATTTCGTGGCGTCCCTGTAACAGCAGGTAAAGCATCACGGGCACGTTGTCCCGCAGAAACACCTCGCCGTAGTTGGCTTCATGGCTCTTGCGGGGGTGTTCCAGAGCCGCCACCGACCCCACCAGGGTGCCGTTCACCCGCACCAGGGTGCGCTCGAAGTGCTCCCGGGCACTGGCCACCACCGCCTCCTCCCGGGAACTGGGCCGTACCCGGAGCTGCCCCTGGCTGAACTGCGGTGCCATCGATCCCCTGGCTTGGGCCCACCGGCCCGGCTCCCAGAAGCTAGGCAGCATCAGGGGTGTGGTCAGCTCTTGCCCCGTTGATCGGGTCCGCGCAGGGCTGCTGCCTGGAGTGTGGTAAGTTATTGGACTGCGCCCCCGAGCGAAAGCTGAGGGGTTAGCGGGGCTTACGGGATCAGGAGGCGCGAGCCGAACGGTGTTGTAAGTTTTCTGGGTCGCCGGGAGGCGACGGCCACCGAGAGCTCCGGGGAACCGGG